>NZ_JBSFDW010000042.1:0-71556 GCF_053594115.1 Streptomyces sp. NPDC001970
CGAGCAGAAGCCGTCCGTGACGGCATCCTGCCCGCTACACTCCCACCGCTCGACGCTTCCCCAGGTCAAGCCACGAAGTACTGCTGGAGTACTAGGGACTGTTCCAGGTTCGGATCACTGGTTTTGGGATTCGCCGGTGCGCGGGAGCCTGGGCCTGGTAGTTGTCGAGGGTGGCGCGTGGTGATCTCTCGGATGCCGAGTGGGAGTTGGTCGAGCCGTTTTTGCCGGTGGGCGAACGTGGTCCGATCCCTGACCTGCGGCGACAGTTCAACGGTGCGATGTGGCGGTTCAGGGCCGGGAGCCCCTGGCGGGATGTCGCAGGTTTCGGCGTGCCGGATCAGGTCGGTGATGCGCCGGCCCGCGCGGAAGTTGTCGCCCTGCGCAGGTCAGGGCCGGTCCTGACTTCCCGGCATTGGTTCAGAAACCCGTTCTAGCTTCCCGGCAGTACCAGACTCAGCGCGCTCGTTGCCAGCGGGGCGAGGATCCCCATGGCGGGGGCGAGCAACTTCGGCAGTGACAGGTCCAGACGGAGAAATGTTGTCAGCGCCGCTCTCTGCTCCAGCCACTCGGAGGTGAGCCCGGTCGCCTCCGGTACCCGCTGGGCTGATTCCACCAGCCGGTGCGCCAGGGCGCGCCACTGCAGGGCCACGGGGATGAACACCAGCGCGAAGATCAGGCTGAAGAACGCCCCGTAGACCAACACGTGCGAGGCCGGGAAGTCGATCTGTACGGAGGCCCGGCGGCCGTACGAGAGCAGCGCGTTGCGCAACGCACCCGTGTCGATCACGGCGGTGGAGATGACCAGCGATACGCAGGTCAGATGGCGCATCGCGTCCTTCCACAGCTGGTCCAGCAGCTGGAGCGCCCCTTGCGGTGCGTTGTCGGCGGTGCCCGGCGACGGGAAGCGGGCGGCGAGGTCTATCAGCCGGGTCTGGACATCCCACACGCCCAGAATGGACGGCAGTGACGCCAGCTGGGCGAGAACCACAAGGGCACTCATCCGCCAGACCACGCCGTCAAGGGGGAATGTTTCATCGCTGGCGTCGCTGGCGCTGTTGTTGAGGACGACCATCGTTGTGAAGATCACGACGTTGAAGGCCACGGCGCCGGCGCCGTATACCGCCAGTACTCTGCCCTGCGGGCGGGTCGCGCGCGGCTTCCAGCTGGTGTACAGCGCCCGTCCGGTGACCGCGCCGACCGCGGCCCAGATCGCCAGGGACACGCCGATCAGGACGCTCCACAGCCCGAATTCGAGCCCGCCCATCAACAGTCGTCCATGCTCCGTCTCGCCGGCGTGGAAGCGGGCGATGAAGCCGGTACCGACTGCGGCGACGCCCAGCAGCCCCAGGGTCATGGCGACTGGGGTCAACGCCGCCCGCACACTGGGTCGTTGCTGGGGCTCGGGCGGCTGCGGGCCGGGCGCGGGGCTGCCCGCTCCGTCCGGAGTCGGGGTCCCGGTCGACTCTCCGTCCGGAGTCGGCGTTGTGCTTGCGGCGCCGTCCGGCGTCGGTCCCTGGCGGGGCAGCGTCATGGGGTCAATGTAGGCTGCAGGGCCCCGGCCGTACACGCAATTTGGGACAACGCCCCGGGCCTCATCCCCCCTCGTCCGCGCGGAGCGCGGGCGCAGAGGAGGTTTGACAACTGGGCCGACGACCGGCTCTGGCCACGCTCCGAACGGTCTCACGGCCCCGGAACGCGAAGGGCTTCGTCGTCCTGCCCCGGCGATGGAAGGTCGAGCGGACGCTGGGCTGGCTTGATGAATGCCCGCCGCAACTCCGCGGCTTCGAAAGCCTGCCCCAGCATGCCGAATCACACATGAACTGGGCACTCATCACCCTCATGACCAGGCGCCTCGTCCGCGGGAACCGCGTCCGCACGGACGCCCCGGACTGCAAGAGCTAGAGATATCCTGGCTCACCAGTGGCAATGAACCGTGCCACGGACCGCTCCAACAACTCCAGGAACTGCCGCAGGTCATCCGCCACCGTGTCGAGCTCAGGCTCATCCAGCGACGCTGTCCGCGTTCGGTGCACCGCACCTTCACGGTCGATGACATAGAACAGACCACCACCATCTGTTCCGATCACCATCCCGCACGGCTCCTGGCCCTCGTCTACGCATACCGCTCCGTACTCCGCGAGCTGATGGAGGACGTCACCTGCCGAGTGGATGAAGTAGCCGTTGCCGACGTCACCCATATCGACTTCGCCGATGTAGTCGTAGAAGGTCACCAGGTCAGTGGCAGCCAGGTCCTCACGGGCAAGTGCACGGGCCGCTTCTTGATCATCGTGGTTGGCCAACCGGACCTGGTTGGCCCCAGGGGGAAAGCCGTGCTTGGCCTCGAATCCTTCGGTCAACCCGTCCAGAGCACCTGAGACCGTGCTCGCCCACGAGGACAGCCAGGCCGGCGACAACGAACGCCCACTCATGGAGCCGGATCATGCCATGGCCTTCGGACATCCACCGCAGACTCTGCTGCTCAATTCCGAGCCGGCCCCGGTGAGCCGACCGCGGCCTGCGACAACTCGATGGCCGTCGCAGCCTTTCCGGTCGGCTTCAACCACTCGGCCGAATTGAGCAGCAGAGTCGTCGAGGACGCTGATGCATCCAGCAGCGCTGCCCAGTCGGCCACGGGCGTCCTTGGTTGTAGGCGACCATGGGCCGTCGAACAATCCGCCTGTTCCCGGCCCGGTCGGGAACAGGTCGGTCGGCACCCTGCGTTAGGGTTGTGGTCATGCCAGGTGGCCCGGTTGTGACGTCGCATCCCGTGGTCGAAGCCGTGCTGGCGCACTACCGCCTTCTGATCGGCCCGGACCTGGACACCTATCGCAACCATGTCTACCGCGGCCTCAACTACCAGCGGCGACTGCTCGGGCGCAAAGAGGTCTCGAATGACCAGGCGCTCGCCTGGGCAGTGCACGACCTGGGGATCTGGACCGCACGCACTTTCGACTACCTGGCGCCCTCGGTGGAGCTGGCGCGCCAGCATGCCGGCGAGGCCGAGGTGGCAGACCTGCCGCGGGTCATCAAGATGGTGGAACTGCACCACAAGCTGCGCCCCATGGACGATCCGCTGGTCGAGACCTTTCGCAAGGCCGACCGGATCGACGTCATGCGAGGTCATCTCCGCAGCGGTCTCGGACGCCGGGAGGTCGACGAGATCACCGAGGCACTGCCGTACTGCGGGTTCCATCGCTTCCTGCTGCGCGAGGCGACCCGGCACATCAAGCGGCACCCGCTCCATCCGCTCCCCATGTTCCGTTGGTAGTCCATCGCATAGGCCGACAGAGGGGACCCGATAAATCGCCCGACTTTCCCGGTTAACCAGTCATCCCGAGGCCTGTCGGCCTCACCCCGGGGCCGGGAAAACGGGCGCGGGTGCCCGTCCGGAGGACGTCGTTTGTGCTTGGTGCGAGTGAGCCCGATAGCCAGTCGGACGCGGGGGCCGTATGTAGGGGTCCAATGTTGTTGCCATGGGCACGCAAGAGAGCGTCTTTGAATCCTGTGGCGACTCTGCCGCTCAATTCGGCCGAGTGGTTGAAGCCGACCCGAAAGGCTGCGACGGCCACCGTGCTGTCGCAGGCCGCGGTCGGCTCACCGGGGCCGCCTCGGAATTGAGCAGCAGAGTCACCGCAAGGATCAAAGACACCTATTGACGTCGGCCCGCGGTGCAGGCGCGCCGGGCGCGGCCTGGTTCGGGTCGGCACCGCATCAGCTTGAGAGGGTCAGCGCTCTCTGACGCTTCGTCCAGATTACCGACCGCAGGAGCTCGGATACCGGCTCTGAACTGCGACGATTCATAGACTACATGTCCGTGACGCCGAGTTGGGGGCGATGTTGTCGCCCGTCCGAGTGATCCGCGGGATGCCCCTGTGTCTTTGGTCAAGGGAAACGGGGCTGCGCTGGATCGGGGAGCTGGGCAGCATGGCGGTGTGGCTGATCTGCTGTGGGATGACGTGAGCTGTTTCTTCGACCCGGACCTGATGGGGTCGCTGCCGGACTTGTGTGTCCCAGATGCCTCGGTGGAGGACTGGCAGGCAGTGCTCCGTTCCAAGTCTTGTAGTTGAAGCGTGTCGAACATCAGGCACTCGCGCTCCAGCCAGCGCAGATGGTCCACCAGGTAGTACGCGTAGGTCTTCTGAGTGCCCGAACCCTCATGCTCACGTAGGAACCGCTCCGCCTCCGCGTGGAGGGTTCCCTCAGGCCAGACGATCGTCCACGACCTCTGCCCGTCCTTACGCTCGATCCTTTGGACTCTCAGGTTCCCGACGACGACATGCCGTACCACTTGTCCTCCGTACCGACTCCGGAACATGACCGACGTCCCGGTCTCGGTCGGTAAACGAGCCCTTGACGTCTCCGTCACAGGTCCAGACGAACATCACGGGCGGCACAACTCGCGGTCGGTAAAGTGGAGGGTGCGGTCCTGGCGCAGGCCACTCAGGGTCAGCCCCATGGGAGGGTCTCCGCGGAGTGTGCCGATGTCGACGGCCGGGTGGTCGGGGGTGATCGCGGTCTTCTGGCTGACCAGCAGGTGCGGGTTGGTCGAGGCGGCCACCCAACCGGGCCGGCTCCGGCGTGGGCGGCCTGCCAGGCCTTCGTGTTCCATGTGCGGGTGAGGTCGTCGGAGCACGCGACCTCACGCAGCCTCGGCGTCCAGGGCGGCCACGACCAGGACGCTGCCCCGGATCTGGTCCGCGCGGCGCTGGTCGGCCTGGGCCTGCTCCTGTTGCGCGGTCTCCTCCTCCGCCCCCCTTGTACGAGGGAGATACGGCCTTCGCTGGTGAGGATCACGAGAGAGGCGGAAGTCCTCGATGCGCGACCGGCGACCGGGCTGTGGGACTTCAGCATCGAGCTGCCGCGCCCGTCCGCAAAGTCCATCACCATCGAACTCCCTGAGGGCGTCACCTACGACACCGGCAACCACCTGGCCGTCTTCGCCAAGAACGAGCCGCAGCTGGCCGACCGTGCGCTGGCGCGGCTCGGCGTCGACCGCGACCAGGTGCTTCGGCTCGACCAGCCCGGCGGCGGCAGGACGCACCTTCCGGTGGGCACGCCGGTCACCGCCGGCCTGCTCTTCACGGAGTTCCTGGAGCTGCAGGACGTAGCCACCCGCTCTCAGATCCAGACCCTGGCCGAGCACACCCAGTGCCCGTGGACCCGGCCGCAGCTTCAGGCCTACACGGCCGACACCGAGGAGGCCGAAGAGCGCTACCAGAAGGAGATCCTTGGCAAACGCGTCTCCGTTCTGGGCCTTCTGGAGCGCTTCCTCGCCATCGAGCTGCCGCTGGCGGTCTTCCTGGAGATGACGGGGCCGATTCGTCCCCGCTTCTACTCCATCTCCTCCGCCCCGCAGGCCAACCCGCGCCACGTGCGCCTGACCGTCGGCCTGCTGGAAGGCCCCGCCCTGTCCGGCGACGGCCAGTACCGCGGCGTGTGCTCCTCCTACATCGCACGCCTTGAGCCCGTAGACGTCATCTACGGCTACGTGCGCGTGCCCTCCCCGACCTTCGCTCCGCCGGCCGACCCCGCCACGCCGCTGGTCCTCATCGGCCCTGGCACCGGCATCGCGCCGCTGCGCGGCTTCCTGGAGGAGCGTGCCTGACAGCACGCGAACGGCACGGAAGTGGGTCTGGCTCAGGCCTTCGTCGGCTGCCGGCACCCGGAGCACGACTACTTCTACCGTCAGGAGATGCAGGATTGGGAGCAGGCCGGGATCGCCCAGGTGCACACCGCCTACTCCGCGGTGACCGGCCACCCGGCCCGGTTCGTCCAGGACGCCGTCACCGCCGCATCCGACACGGTGTGGGAAGCCCTCGAGAACGGTGCTCACGTCTACGTCTGCGGTGATGGCCGCCGTATGGCGCCCGCCGTGCGCGAGGCCCTCGCCGCCATTCACCGCCGCCACACCGGCAGCGACGACGAGGCCACCCAGCAGTGGCTCGCCCAGTTGGAAGCCGATGAGCGCTACCAGCAGGACGTCTTCGCCTGACGCTCGGACGCCGGGAGGCGTGCTGCGTACCTCGCACCCGCACGCCTCCCGGCCACCACACCCGCCGGACACCACACGGCACCCACCGGCCCGAACCGCCGGAATGCTGCTCACAGAAGGCGGTTCTTCGGCCTATCGTCCAGGTGCCGGTTCAGGATTGGTCTCGGGGCGTACTCGGCCGCCAGCCATAGGGCCGCGGCATCGGGGTCGGCGGTCAGTAGCGGGATCAGACAAGGGCCTTGTACCCGTGCGGAGAGTTGTACCTCGCGGCGGAACCGGGCCCGGAACTCGGGATCTTCGGCCTGAGCGGCATGGATGACCTTGACCGCCACCCGCACCCCCGCCGGGTCGAGGCCGGCATGGACAGTGCCCATGCCGCCCGCCCCGAGACGGCCGGTGATCCGGTAGGGGCCGACCCTGGACGGGTCACCGGGACGGGCAGGCAGAACCCGACCGCCAGACTCAGCAGCGCTCACAGGTACTTCTTCCTTCTACGCGGGTGAGTGCTCGAGGCTGGGCGGGCGGGCTGGTGCGCCTGCCCGCTTCGAGCCGTTGGATCGTAGCTGTGACCCGGCGGAGCAGGGGGCAATACGGCAAGCGAGGCCGACGCCCGCGCGGATCAACGGTGGCCTGGTAAAGGCCGTATCGCCCTGGAGTGCAAAGGGTCGGCCACCACGCATCCGTCACGCACATGCTGGATGCCCGCATCTACAGCTCGACGTCGATGCGCGCAACTCTTCCAGGCCGAGATCCCCAAGACCGGCGACGTACGGGTGACCGTGGCCGGCCGCCAAGTGTTCGCCCAGCAGATCGCCGCCCCGGATGGCGCTCTGGACTGGCGCCGCGGCGACTGGGACGACCTGATCCACGCACCCATCGCCCTCCCCCCGCCGATCGAGGCCGCCCTGCAGAACCACCTGGCCTCGTTCGGACTGGTCTTCGACTGTTTCGACTTCGCCCTGACCGGCGACGGAGACCGTCCGGAGGACTGGTGGGCGATCGAGTGCAATCCGAACGGACAGCGGCAGGCACCGACAAGTCCGGCAAGATGCGACCTGCAGCGGCTCGGGCTGACGGTGCTGCCACAGCCGGTATGGCGGCCGTCTTCGTCGTTGAAGCCCAGGTGCCGGGTCGCCGTGAGGGTTGATCAGGTGGGTGGTGAAGGGCAGATCGTTTCAGGGCATTGAACGGGTTGTCCACATCGTGAGGGCGGTGCGGACGGCGCTGGTTTCGGCGTGGTCGGGGCCCAGGACGCGCTCGAAGTCGGCGACCATGCCGGCGAATTGGTCGCGGGCGGAGGCCGGGTCGCCGGCCTCGCCTGTCCACTGAGCGAGGTTCTTGCGGGTCAGCAGGGTTTCGGGGTGCTCGGGACCCAGGACGCGGCAGTACATCGGCAGCAGGATCGCGGACTGGTCGCGGGCGCCTGCGGTGTCGCCTGCCTGCGCGGTCCAGTAGGCGAGATTGGCGCGGGCGACGAGAGACGCGGGGTGATCGGGGCCCGAGACCTGCTCACGGATCACGAGCAGGGTGATGTACTGCTCGCATGCCGAGGCGGCGTCGCCCGCTCTGCCGGTCCACCAGGCGAGATTGGCACGGGCCCACAGTGTGAGGTGGTGCTCCGCGCCGAAGACCCGGATGTGCCGCTCGAGCAGCTCGGCGCACAGGTCGCAGGCCGCGACCGGATTCCCGTTCTCGCCCAGCCACCGCGCGTACTGGTCACGGCTGCTGAGGATGTCCGGATGATCGCTGCCCAGAACGCGCTCTCTGATCGGCAAGAACGCGGCGTAGTGGGCACAGGCACCGGCGGCGTCTCCGCTCTGGCCGGTCCAGAATCCGAGGTCCGCCCAGACGGTGAGGGTGTCGGGGTGTTCGTCGCCCAAGGCCTTGCGCAGCTGCGGCAGGAGAGCGGTGCAGATGTCGCGGGCGCGGGTCCAGTCGCCGGCCTGCCCTGTCCAGTCGGCGTGGCGACCGGTCAGGGAGAGGGTGCGCGGGTCACTGGGACCCCAGATGCGCGCGCAGTCCGGCAGCAGTGTCTCCAGCATGTCGCGCGCCGCGGCCGGGGTCCCGGCCATACCGGTCCAGTTCGCCAGCTGCGCCCGTGCGCTGAGGACGTCGGCGTGCTCGGGCCCCAGATGCCCCGCGAGGCCGGTGCACACCTCTTCCTGCACCAGCCTGGCGGTCCGGTAGTCACCGCTGGCGCCCAGATACTCCACGAGTTTTGCGGTGCCTCCACGTCTGGGGCCCAGCGTGGCGCGGGCGTGCGGGACGAGTGAGCGGTAGGTCGGCCATGTCTCGGGCCGGTGCGGCTCGTCCGGCAGGGCGGCCTCCACGAGCGCCGCCGCCGAACTGCGCCAGGCCTGACAGCGCTCATCGAGGAGGGCGTCGAGCGTGATGGCCTGGACGAGGCGGTGGATGGATACGGTGCCGTCCGCGAGGGGCGTGATCAAGGAGTACCGGCGCAGCCCCAGTACCGCGTCTTCGATGGCGAGTTCGTCCTGGATCAGTGGTGCGAGCAGTTCCGCGATCTCGGTGTCCCCGAAGAGGAGGGGCAGGTCGTCGCCTTCGCGGGGCGACAGCAGCAGTCTGAGCGGGATGGAGTCCGGGGCGCAGCAGGCGAGCAGACGCAGCAGCGTGACGGTGGCGGGTTCGGTGCGCTGAAGCTGCCGGAGGGACAGCTCCCAGGTCGAGGCGACACAGCTCTCGTATCCCCAAGGCGTCCCTCGGCGCAGCATGGCCGCGCGCTTGCTGCGGAGTTGCGTGTGGTACCAGTGCAGGGTGCGGCGGGTGGCCGCAATGTACGAGGCGGCTTGGGCGAGCGCTAGCGGCAGGGCGCCGAGCTCGTCGGCGAGGGCGAGCGCGGCTGCTTGATCCAAGTCGCCGGAGTGGGCGATGAGATAGTCGGCTGCGGCGCTGCGGTCCAGTACCGGCACCTCGAGCTCTACGGACTCGGGCCAGAGAGCGGAGCGGGTGGTCAGGAGGATGTCGCCGTCGCCCGCCGGTGGCAGCATGTTCCGGATCGCCCTCTCGTCGGTGACGTTGTCCAGCAGGAGCAGCCATCGGTCGGTGCGGGCGGCCAAGGCGGCGTGCACCCTCACGCACGGATCCGACGTGTCCTGCGGATTCCGCAGGCTGAGCGCGTCGGCCAGCTGGCCGTAGTCCGCGGACAGGACGGCCGGGTCTTCGGCGCGCAGCTGCCAGACCAACCCGTACGAGTCCTGGTGGCGACGGGCGTACTCGACCGCCACGCTCGTCTTCCCGACGCCGCCGAGGCCGTGCAGCACGAGCAGACGAGGACTCGGCGTCCCCTCCGGGCCCCGCGCCGGAGCCAGCCGCTCGCCCATCGTGGTGAGCAGCACGTCCCGGCCGATCAGTCCGGGTACCCTCGGATCGAGTCCGAACGGCCGGGTGGGTACGGCCTGCTGATGGATGATCGTCCGCTGGTCGACCTGCAGATCGCCGCCGACGTACACGGCGGTGAGCTCCACCGAACGGGACTCCACCGGGTGTGCTGAGCCCTCCGTCTCAGCGGCCGGTTCGGGCAGGCCGACCGCGGCTAAGGGCGCGCTGGGGGCTCCTCACCGGCGCGTACGTTGGCGATGGTGACGTCCCCGGTGAACTTGCCCTGCCGGACCCGCACACCGGTGCCCGATGCTTCGATGGTGTCGATGCTCAAAGCGGCGGCTTCGATGCGTTCCAGGTCGATGCCCACGGCCGGTGCAGCCGTTGACTGGTGATTCTTCACCTGTTCGATCAGGTGCCGGGCCGCATCGAGCAGTTCGGCGTCCTCGGCGGCCCCAGCAGCGGTCAGGTCCTCTTCGAGGGATGCGCGCTTGGCTTCGGACTCCGGCCGCCGCTCCACGGGTATCACGTCCACGGCGGACCCGTAGCGTTCGCTGATGAGCCGCTTGAGTCCCTGGTAGGCGTCCCGTACCGCGCCCGCGGCGGATTCCTGCACCCCCGCCACCGCACCGAGCGCGATGGCCGACACGATTACCGTCACCGGATCCACGGCCAGAATCCTTGCTCAGAGTCCGCAGCCGGTCAAGGCGAACGAGGAAGCCCAAGGTGCGACTTACAAGCCGCCCTATGCGGCCGCTGGACGCCGCCGTCGCGATCGGTGCTGGGGAGGATCCGCTCCCACTGGTTCACAGCCAGCGGCCCCTTCAATCACCGTGAGCAGCCGAACGGCTGACGTCCCCGTACCGTCCGACGTGATCGCCGCCGGGGCCGATTGCCCGCGATCCGTGACTCCGCCCACGACTGAAGTCGCAGGCTTCCTGTGGCGGTGGCTAGGCACCGTCGCAGAGGACCAGCCCGGCCCTGTGCAGGACGTTCAAGGCGCCCACGTGGTCGGCGTTCTGGGCGAACCCGCACGCGGTGCACGTGAACTGTGCTTGGGTGACGCGGTTCTCCTTCGCAACGTGCCCGCATCCCCCGGCGGTGGGTGGGCAGGTGCGGGAGGTGTTGCGGGCGTCCACCGCGATCACTCGGCGACCGGCGCTCTCAGCCTTGTTCGCCAGGATCGACAGGAACTGCCCCCAACCCGCATCGAGGATGCTGCGATTCAGCCCGGCCTTGGCGGCGGCACCGTTCGCAAGGAAGCCCCCGGGCCGCTCGGGATCGGGCCTGGGTGCGGGCGCTTTCGTCATGCCCACCGTGTTCAGCCTCTCGTGCACGATCACATCGTGTCCACGCACGAGAGCAAGGGCTTGTTTGTGGTGGTGGTCCAGCCGCTGCCACCGGATCCTGGCATGCAGCTTCGCAACCTTCCGGGCCGCTGCCTGGTGCTTCTTCGTCCGGCGCTTCGCGCGTTTAGGGAACGTCGAAAGGTGCCGCTGGGCTTGTGCGAGCGCTTCGGCCGACCGCTCCAGGAAGCGAGGATTGGCCACGTGCTCGCCGTCGCTGGTGGTGAGGAAGCGCGTCACGCCCAGGTCGATACCGACCACCGCCCCGGTGGCCTCCAGCAGCTCGGCCGGGACGTTGTCGCAGGCGAGGACGACGTACCAGCGACGGCCTTCGCGCTTGACGGTGATGGTCTTGACCCGGCCGCGTACTGGGCGGTGCTGGTGCACCCGGATGTGCCCGACGCCTTGCAGCCGGACGCGGGTGACGGGGTTGTGTGGGGTGGCATCCCACCGGCAGCCGTCCCCGTCCTTCGGGAAGGTCACGGTGTCGAAGTGCCCGATGCCCTTGAAGCGCGGGTATCCGGGAGTCTGCCCGGCCTTGACCCGGCGGAAGAACGCCGCGAACGCCTTGTCCAGCCGCCTGAGCGTGGCCTGCTGGGACGAGAACGACCAGCGCCCTTGCCGCTCCGGGTCGAACGCTCTGATCTCCTTGAGCTGCGCGGACTGGTCACCGTAGGTGATCGAGGTCTTGGAGCCGTGCCGGTAGGCGTCCCGGCGTTCCTGCAACGCGCCGTTGTAGAGCGAGCAGTGATCCCGAAGCATCTCCGTCAAGGCCTGGGCCTGGCGGCGGGTGGGCCGCAGAAGAAACTTGTACGCACGTAACACCCCAGGCCCACCCCCTTGCTCGTTCCCCCAGGTCAAGACTGATCTGATCACGCTACCGGCCGCCACTGACAACGGAGCAGGCTCCGCCGCTTCGCGGCTCCGGTCCAAGGATTCGATTCCCCCACCGGCCCAAGCCGGTGGTCCCCTCGAAAGAAGGTCTGATGGCCAGGACCCGGAAGACGCGCGGACCAGTGGCGGCCGCCTCGCCGCTGCGGAAGACGCCGGCGACGGCGGGGGAGACGGACCCGGTCGAGCTGCTGCGCGAGCTCGCCGCCGTCTACGCCGCGGCGGGCGCCCGGGCCATGGCGGACGACCTGCTCGGCGCGCTGCAGTACGCCGAGCGCCACCAGGCCCGGCTCGCCGACCCAAAGTCCGGCCTGCCGGCGGACGCGGCCCGAAAGGCGGTACTGGCCCGGGTGCGACTGTGGGAGCACTTGCGCCAGCAGACTCTCGAGCTCGTCGACCTACACCAGCACCTCATCGACCGCGGGGCGTTCCAGACCCAGTAGCGGCGCGGCCGCACACGGGGCCGGGGCACCGCAGCACGGGCAATGCGACAGAGCTGCGCGTTGCGCCCCTGACCAGGGTAAGAACCCTGCCTTTGGGCGGCTTCTTGTACCGTGCCCAGCCCATCGCGTAGTCCATGTCGCCCGGCACTTCCGGTGGGGTGCGCGTGAGCCGGACGGTGCGTGTGGTGGCGATGCGGCGGCCGTCGGCGGACATGCCCTGGTTGTTCTGGGCGATCAGCCACTGGGCGAGGTCGTCCGCGGTGGTGACGACACCATGGCTGCCGGCGGCGAACCAGCGGGGGTGAGCACGGGAGAGCGTTGTGCCGTAGGCGCGGACATAGCCGCGGGCCTGGTCGGGCATCTCGGTGGTCGTGTTGACGGATGCGGTGTGCGTCATCCTCAGCGGCTTGAAGAGCTTGGCGGACAGGTAGTCGGCGAAGCGCTGTCCGCTGACCACCTCGACCAGGCGGGCCGCGACGAAGTAGTTGGGGTTGTGCGACTCGCCCCGTGTGTGCGTCCAGTGCGGCGATGCGGCCTCCCATCAGGGGGCAAGGACGGTGCTTCCGGCGGCAACTGGGCCGGAGCCCTCCTGGATTGCCGGCCAGGTCAGGGCCTTTGTCCATGAGATTTGTCCTTGCCGGGTGTTTACGGCGGTCATTTGCCCGTCGGCGCGCAGCACGATGAGGTTGTCTTGCACCATTACCGCTCGGCCGGTCAGGTTGCCTGGCAGGGTCACAGTCGTCGCTGTGCCGGTCCGGTTGTCCACGTGGACGAGGGAGGTGTATCGCACCGGCCGCGTATCGAGAGAGGTGGTATGCAGCAGGTAGGACGCAGATGCTTCCTCTGGCTGGCCGGGAACGATCTCGGGCGGGGTGAGGGGGAGCGGGATCCGCCCGGTCCGCGCTGTCTTGCCGGTTCGCACGTTCACCCGGTACAGGGTGCCGATGTTGGAATCATCGCCCTTGTCGTGCACGAAGAGCACGTTGTCACCGGAGGCTGCGATCGGCATCGTCCCGGGCGGCTGCGGCACGGTGCAGGCGGTTCCGTCGGCTGGGTCGATCGCCAGCATTGCGGAACCGGAGGCGAGGACTGTGCACGAGGAGTTGGGTTCCCCGAGGACCGCTTTGGGACTGCCATGGCTCGGTAGCGTCCACTGGGTTTTTCCGTCCTTCACGCGGAGACCCAAGAGATCGCTGTCGGGGTCTGGGCCTCCATGCGGAACGTTGATGATGAGTATGCCGGTGCGGGCCGATACGCCCACGGTGGCGACGCTCCACAGCGGCTCTCGCTGCCACACGACGCGTCCTGTGCGGCCGTCCAGTAAGTAGAGCGCACGGGTGTCAGCGCACACGAGGTTTCCCATCGCCGGCTGGCAGACCAGGTTGCCGTAGTCGGACGCGTGCTTGGGATCCCGCGGGAGGTCGGTGTTCCAGGTGCCCCAGCCGCGGGGTCGCAGCGCCGCGGCGCGTTCTATGAGCGTCGTGGGCGTCGCTGTCGGCGTGCCTGCTGAGGTGCTCTTGCCGTCAGTACCGGTGGTATTGGAGATAACGGTGGCGGTGCCGGCAGCCAGAGCCACGAACACTACGAGGATGCTCGCGACAGTGCGTCTGCGTCTGTTGTGACTCTGGTTGCGGCTGCGTTCCGCAGCCTGGAATTCGCGCCGCTCGCGGCGTGATGCAAGCAGCTGTAGCAGCCGCTCTGGTGTGGGTCGTTCCTGGGGGTCCTTCTTCAGGCAGAGGCGAACGATCGACGCCAGTGGCTCGTCGACTCCGGAGAGGTCCGGTTCCTCGTGGACGACCTTGTTCGTCACGGGCGATGCCGAGCGCCTGCCCTACCCGGACGGCGTGTTCGACGCGGTGTGCGAGTGCGCCCTGTGCACCTTCCCGGACAAGGAACAGGCTGCCGCTGAATTCGCCCGCGTCCTGCGGCCCGGCGGCAGGGTCGGCATCACCGACGTCACCGCCGTCCCCGGCCGACTCGCGCCCGAGCTGACCGGTCTCGGTGCCCGGATCGCCTGCGTCGCCGACGCCCGCCCGCTCGCCCAGTACACGGACATCCTGGCCGCCGCCGGACTGCGCACCCTCAGCACCGAGCGCCAAGACCAGGCCATGGTTCGCATGATCGACCAGATCGAGGCGCGGTTGAACCTGCTGCGCATCACCGCCCCGGCCCGCCTCGCCGAAGCCGGCGTGGACCTGACCGCGGCCCCGGCCGTCCTTCAGGCGGCCCGTGACGCCGTCACGTCCGGCATCCTCGGCTACGCCCTGCTGATCGCCGTGAAGTCACCCTGACGGCCGCGTCGGATGCCGGGTGCGCGAGCGCCCTTCGTGCAACCCCGGGCTGGTCTACTTGGGCGGCAGACCGAGTGCGTAGCTGTGTCCCTCGTCGATCCAGGCGTGGAGCGCGGCGTCCTCCGCGAGCGCGGACGCGGCGACGGTGATCCAGCCGCGCATCGGGCGGCTGGTGAAGTCGAAGACGCGCGCGCCGGGCCGGGCCAGCGCGGCCTCGGTGCCGTCGGGGCCAACCCGAACGATCAGCTCGTCCCCGATGACACCCACGGCCATGTTCCCGTGGCACAGGAACGACAGACCGCCGAACATACGCTTTTCGGTGACCTCCGGATCCGCACCCAGTTGGTCGCGGATCCGCTCAGCCAGTCCTTCATCGAATGCCATAACAGACCTCGCTCCTTGTGATCGGGCGGTGGCGGTGCGGACCGTCGGTCATGACGATGGCTCCAGCAGCTTGCGCTCGAGGTCCCGCAGGTCCTTGCCGATGGAGGAGCGGACCTTCCTGGCCATGATCGGCGCGGCCAGGCGGTAGAAGGTGCCGGCGTCGCCCCGCACGCGGATGGCTGCGAGGGTGCCGTCGGGATGCGGGGCGAAGGTGTAGGTGATGTGCATCGGCATCGGGCCGGCCACGGACACCATGTCCAGCAGCCGTGAGGGTTCATGCTCGGCGATGCGGAGCACGTAGTCGATGCGCTTGCCGAGGAAGTACGCGGTGCGGGTCACCTCGGCCCCCACACCGAACCCGCCCGTGTCCGCTTCCCGGGTCAGTGCCGCCTCGCGGATGCCCTGGGTCCACTTGGCGTCGTTGCGCCAGTCCATGGCGTAGGCCGCCACCTGGTCGGGCGGCAGGGGAATCACCCGCTGTGCCGTTTCGTCGATCGTCATGGTGCTGCCTTGTCGTTGGTGTCAGCCGTGTCGCGATGGGCCGGCCTACGGTTCCACCCAGGATTCCTGCCGCCAGCGCGTGTCCATGGCATCCGGGGCCGTGTCAGAGGGTGAAGAACGGGGCGGGCTCGCCGGATTCCGCGTACTGCTTGAGCCGGGTCATGAGCAGGCCCCAGGTGTAGGCGGCCGGCGGAAGCCCGGGGTCCTGATCCTGCCAGCCGGTGTGGCGGAACAGCACACGGGTGCCGTCCGCATCGGGGTTGTCCGACAGCTTCCAGGTGATGATGGTGTTCGCCCAGTGCGGCGGGAAGACGCCGACCGAGGTCCACACGACGCGGTCTTCGGTCGCCTCGTCGCGCCGCAACTGGAAGGGCTCGGGCACACCAGGGAAGTCGAAGAAGAGGATCTCGTCCTCACGGTTCACGCCAGTGGTCCACCAGCCGGTCAGGCCGTCATGGCTGTTCAGGGCCTCGTAGACCTTGGTGCGGTCGGCGGAGATGTCGACCTGGAAGGCGATCTCGGACATGGGTTGCGCTCCTTGCTGATCCGGCCGGTAGGGGACCGGTGGGCTGGTGTTCGGGAGGCTGGGGCTCAGACGGTGAAGTAAGGGGCCGGCTTGCCGGTCGCGACGTACTCCGTCAGGCGCATGAACATGCCGGCCCAGCCCATGGTGACCTCGCGGAACGTGTCGTCGACCTCGGCAAAGCCGGTGTGGTCGAACCGCACCACCGTGCCGCCCTCGGGGTGCGCCTCCAGCGCACAGACGATCTCTGTGCCGATCCACTGCGACGGCCCCGCGACCACGGCCTGGGTCAGATGCTTGCCCGGCTCCGCCGCCTCGATGCGGAAGTCCCAGGTCATCGGGGCGCCGGGGAAGGAGAGTCGGTGCAGCGCGCCGACGCCCTCGCCGATCTCGGCGCCGGTGGTGAACCAGCCGGCCACACCGTCGGCGGTGGAGATCGCCCGGTAGACGGTGTCCGTGTCGGAGTCGATGCGGATCTGCAGTGCGATGTCGGCCATGAGGGGTCCATTCGTCGGGGTCCGGCGGGAGTGCCGGAGCCATTGCTTTAGTAGACACTAAAATGGCATGTCTAGGGTTGGCAAACCGAAGTGGCGACTAAAATGATCTGCATGGATGCGGTACGGGCGATCGCCGAGCCGAGACGGCGGGAGATCCTGCGTCTCGTCTGGGACGCGGAGCTGTCGGCCGGCGAGATCGCCGAGCGGTTCGACGTCACCTTCGGCGCGGTCTCGCAGCACCTCAAGGTGCTCAGGAATGCGGGCCTGGTTACGCTGCGCCAGGACGGCAAGAGGCGCTTCTACCGCGCGGACCGCGAGAGCATGGGCCCGCTGGCCGACTACCTGCAGTCGATGTGGTCCACCAAGCTCGACACCCTCGCCGAACTGGCGGAAGCGGCCGAGCGCAGCAAGAAGAGCGACGAAGGGACGGCCAAGTGAGCGCAGGCGCAGGTGCGGTGACGGTGGAGCGGCGGATCGCCGCCCGGCCGGAGACGGTGTTCTCCTTCTTCACCGACCGGGACAAATGGCTGTCCTGGATGGGCAAGGACGGCGAGTTCACGTTCGAGCCCGGCGGCACCTACCGGACCAACGTCACCGGTGAGAACGTCGCTGAGGGCCGCTTCGTCGCGATCGACCCGCCCAAGCGGCTCGTCTTCACCTGGGGCTGGGCCGAGGGAGACATGCCCGTACCGCCCGGCTCCACCACGGTCGAGATCACCCTGGAGCCGGTCGCCGACGGCACCCTGTTGCGCCTGGTCCACAGCGGCCTGCCGACCCCCGAGGCATGCGCTGCCCACGAGGAGGGCTGGACGCACTACATGCAGCGTCTCGCCGTACGGGCGGAGGGCGGCGACCCCGGCCTGGACCAGTGGATGTGACCTGGTCGTAGGGTCACCGACATGAGCACGGCCGACGACGCGACCAACCGCCTGGTGTTCCTGCTGGACGCGACCGCCGAGCAACGCACCAAGGCGTACCGGGAGCGTTATCTCAAGGGCACCGAACCCCCGGATTGCACGGGTTCATTGGACGCGTCGGTCGCCTGTCGTCAAACGATTGTTTGACGACAGGCGACCGACACCTGTTGTGCGGCCGCAACAGGCCACTGGCCGCCTCCTCATGGTCCCGCTACAACAGATGGCGGGCGAAGAAGGTCCCCATCCGGCGTCGTACCTCAGCGAGGGTCACAACCGGGTCGCCGGTGCCGACGAGCGCGGCCCGCGTTGTCGCTGTCACAAGACCGGTGGTCTGGAGCGGCGCGACGAGCGAGCCGTAGTCGGTAAATGCCCAGTGGTTCGCGTCGGTGAGCAGCACGCGGCGGCCGGGCAGGTTTGCCCAGGAGGACTCGATACGGGCGGTGCCCTCGAATCCGTCGGTGCGGAACAGCAGCAGCGGCTGGTCGAAGCCGACCGGCGTCGGGTACAGGTCGAGATAGCCCTCCAGGTTCGCCACCGCGCCGACCCGGCGGTCGCCACGGGCCGCGTACACCGCCGCCGTGCCGCCTGCGGAGTGCCCGTACAAACCGATCCTGCAGGAGTCCATGACCGGTGCGAGCGGCAGGTCGCTGAGCCGGTCCAGGACCAGGCGGAGGTCCGCGATCCGGGTGTCCACCATCGTGCGGAAGGTCGCCGGGTCAGGCGGTCCGATCAGGACGGTCGTCCGCATCCCGGTGGGCAGCTCCACCTGAGAAGCGTCACCGGGGTGGTCGACGAGGACGACCACTCGGCCGTGGCTCGCCAGGTCCTCGGCGAGGGTTGTGCCGAGCGTGCGGGAGTCACCGCCGCCGGGTGAGTACACCAGCACCGGCCGCCGCCCGGGCAGCGGCGGCGCGCCCACGTACCCGTGGGTGAGGACCGCGCCCCAATCCACCACTCCCGGCTCCGGCAGCCCCGGATGAACGTGCGGCGCGTACTCGGCGAACACCCCGGCCTCGCCCGGGGTGAGCTGCGGGGCCCGGGAGAAGCCGCGTACCGATCGGGCCGGATACAGGACGGTCAGCATCAACTCCCGCACGCCGCCCACCCACGGGTCGGTACGGGCCGGGTCCGTCAGATGGACCGTCTGCATGCCTACGTGGTACGGGCCGGCGGGCGCGGGCAGCCGGAGGATCGAGCCGCCACCGGAGGCGGACGCAGCCGTGGGCAGCAGGGCGGCGGCACTCCCGAATAGGGTGCCTTTCAGAAGAGTGCGCGGCGGGGGTGGATGCAGAGCCTGGCGGTGTGCCGCGTACGGTCAGGGTGCGCATGATGAGCAAGGCTCTCGCCACGTGGTCCGAAGCCCTGCGGCCGGAGCCGCCGGTCAGCGCCGACGAGGTAGCCGTCGGGCGGCGCGGTTCAGGAGGCGAGGTGGCAGGATGACGTGGTGTCCGACTATCTCCGTGAACTGTGGCTGCGCGGCATCGCCTTCAACGCGGCGGCGCCCACCGACGTGCTGATACGTCTCCTGGACGAAGCGGCCGGTGAGGCCGGCTTGCTGATGTGCGAGGGCCGCGACCTGCCCGACGCCGTCATCGACGCGGCCCTCCGCCACCCGGTCGAGCGGATCCGCCGCGCCCTCGCCCGCAACCTGCACGTCGACCCCACACGACTTGCTCCCTTGGCATCGGACCCCTCGGGACTCGTCCGTGCGTATCTCGCCGGCGGCACCCGCACCCGGCTCCAGCCCCGGTGGGTCCGGCCCCTGCCGGACGACATCCTCGTCACCTTCCTGACCGCCCAGGACGGAGGCGAGGACGGCAGGGTCACCGAACGGGACATCGTCGGGGAGCTCTGGTCCTCCCGGCAGGTCCCTCTGTCCTTCCCGCGGGACATGGCCGGTCACGACCACCCCGCACTCCGTCTGTACGCCGCCTTCCAGTGGCAGTCGCTCACCGCTGCGCAGCGCAATGCCCTGCTCGACGACCCCGATCCGGCCGTACGGGAAGCAGCCAGCAAGAGCAACCGGCAGCTGGACCCGGAGGCGGTGGAGGCCGAGCTGCCGCCCATCGGATCACGCCACGCGGTGTCCGTGCTCAGCACCTGTGCCCTGTCACCCGCGGTCGTCGAGCGGTGCTTCGCGGACGACGAGGTGCACCCGCTGGCCCGGAACCGCCATACCCCGGCCGACGCCCTCGCCCGGCTCGCCCGCCACCCCGATGCAGAGATCCGCAGGCTGGTCGCCACCCGGCCCGACCTGGGACCGGAGGCGGCGGAGCTGAGGCAGGATCCGGACGAGGACGTGCGGATGCGTGCCCGCCTCCAGCCCTCCATCCGCACCTGGGCCGAATTCCAGGAGGTCCACAAGGTCGTCGATCACGGTCCCGACTGCACCTGCCCGATCACGCAGCCGGCCACCGAGCCATCGCCGGACTGGTACGCCACCTGCGCGGCGTCCGAGGAACCGGTGCTCCGCCGGGTTGCGGCGAGCTGGCCCGGCCTGCCCGCAGAGCTCGTCGGGACACTGGCGCTGGACGATGACGAGGAGGTACGGATCCAGCTGGCCTGCCACCACCCGCTGGCTCCGCCGCACCTCCTCCTGGACGTCTTCGTGACCCGCCCGGCCCACCGTCCGCACCTGCTGACCCTGCCCGCGTTCCCCCGCACCGGCCGGACCCACCTCATCGGCCACCCGGACCCCGAGGTACGCGCCCTGGCCGCGGCCGACCCCACCCTGCTCGAACCTCCGCTGGAAGACCCCGACGATGCAGTACGCCGGGCAGCCGCCGCCAACCCGACCCTGACACCGGAGACCCTGGAAACCCTCCTCACCGACCTCCGCACCGCAGAGGGCGCCGCGGCCAACCCGTCCCTCCCCGTCCCCCGCATGCACGCACTCCTCGACCACTGCCTGAACGGCGCCGATCCAGGCGGTGCCCGCCAGTCCGAGTCCGGTGCCGATGACGAGACCGGCGCTGCGAGCGCCTACAGGACTTCGGGGCACCATCACGCTTTGCCGCGACCGAGTGATGTCAGTCCCGGACGCGTAGACCATCGCGAAAGTCCGCGGATCGAAGCGGCCCTCCCTGAGCAGCTCGGCTCGGTCGTATCCGTCGTGGCGTCGAACGGCAGCCGCCGGGAGCGCAGCTCATGAACTTCACAGACCGGTGAAGTGGCCGCACGTTTCTGAAGTGTTGCCCCTGAGGCGAAGGACGGCGTCGGTGTTGCTGAACTGCGGGCCCCAGGGAGCACGATGATGCCAGCCGGCCGGGTCTGCGTGATCCGTTGTGGCGGAACCGTGCGTATCCCCGCCGTAGCAAAAAAGTGGTTGGACGGCGCGCCCGGTTGGTCGCCGAGCGCGCCGTCCTGGCTGGTGACCGTCCCCGGCAACTCATGATGGCGAGAGTCGCGCGGAGCACGGCAGGAGCCCGGTCAGTAGGGGACCGGGCGGTTCTCCCTGCACCCAGATCTTTTCGGCCTCGCTCTCTGGAGGGGGCGGTGCTATACCGTCCGTCATCCAGAGGTCCCGGGGGGTTTCGTCGACGTGGAACTCGCAGTACAGGCCACGGTCGGTGGTGTGGGGGGCGAGCAGGCGGGCGAGGACCTTGCCGGTCTTTTTGCGTAAAGCCGCGTCCTCGGTGTGCCGGGCGATGTGCTCGATCACGACGCGTACGGCGCTTGGCGAGCGCTCGCCGCCGATGTAGAACGAGGTCTCGTCGATCTCGTGGAAGAGTGTGACGACGTAGAACTTCGGCAGCCCGACCCGGGAGTAGAGCCCCGTGACGTCTTCGGCGAACTGCTTCTTCTGCTGCTCAGTGTAGGTGCCGGGCGGGTGATAGATGTGCCAGAGCGGCATATGTATCTCCAGGCTGGAGCGGGAGAGGAATGTTTGCCTGTCGAGGAGTTAGCGGCTGATGGGGAGGGTGAGCCCCTCCACCGGGCCGGTGAGGGCGGACTTCATCTTCCGGGTGATGTCGTCAACGAGGACCTCGCTGTCGCCGCGCTCGACGCCGTCCAGGGCGATGCGGGCGACGTCGGCGGCGGTGATCTTCGGGACGGGGAGGGCCGCGGCCATGTCGGTGTCGGCGAAGCCCAGATGCACGCCGACGACCTGGGTGTGCTGGGCAGCGAGCTCGATGCGCAGGGAGTTCGTCAGAGACCAAAAGCCCGCCTTGGAGGCCCCGTAGGCGCCGGCTCCAGCGCCCCAGGACAGCAGCGAATGCATGTTGACCAGGACGCCGCCGCCGTGGCTCTTGAGCACCGGGGCGAATGCCTGGGTGATCCGCAGAGGACCGAAGACATTGGTGTCGAACGTGTCCTTGACCTGCTGCATGTCTATCTTGAGCAGCGGAGCCGCGTACATGATGCCAGCGTTGTTGTATACCGCGTTGACATCCTGGGCGCGCTCGGCCACGGCCGCGACCGAGTTGTCGTCGGTGACGTCCAGCGCGAGGACCTCGACCCGCTCATCGTGGCTCGGGACGGGCTTGCGTGCGGTGGCATAGACCTTTGCCGCACCGCGGGCCAGCAGTTCTTCGACGTATGCCTTGCCGATGCCGCGCTGTCCTCCGGTGACAAGGGCGACAGAACCTTCGATTGCAGTCACGTGCGTTCTCCTCAATCAACGTGCTCGGGTATGCCGGCCCGCGGGGGCCGGGTTGGGCTGTTCTTCTCGTGACTCGATCGTCGTCCAGGCCTTCTCGATCGACCACAAGCTCGCATGCCATTACTCGAAACTTTCGGGACACGCACATGGGACACGGTCACTCCCGCACCGGCACGCCCCGCAGGCGCCCCACGACGCTGGGTTCCGCCTGGCCGACGCCGCCCTGCCATGGGTCGCCGGGCCCCGTTCCTGCGGTTCTCCGCCCGGCTCGGCCTGTCAAGAGAGTCACGCTCGTAACGTTGGGGCCATGGCTCCGCGTCACGCTTCAGGCGCTGCCCCGCGTACTTGCCATTGATCTTGGCATCCCTACGTAGATTTCAACGCGCGGCCCAACACTCTGTACGAACTGACGGTGCGCGGCGGAGCCCGTGGCGGCGTCACCACCAGTACCAAGTTCACGGTGGGAGGCACAGCCGGGCTGTCTGACCAACTGGCGCCCTGGGCCATGATCACCATAGGGACCGTCCGCCGCGGGCCAGCATAAAAACGATCTTGGTCGTGGGTTATGAGGGCCCGCCATCACCGCCTCGATCACGACGCCTCCCCGAGATGAGCGCGTTCCTCACCGCTTGGGCCGCCGTCACCCTCATGAGTCCAGCCCTCACCGCCGCAAGGCCGCACCATCGGCGGGATGTCACCCTGCACCACTGAGGTTTTCGGGTTGTCATCGGGTAGTGACGGGTCTTGATCCCTGCGGCATGCCGTTGGTATGCGTTATCCGGAGGGTGGGGGCCTGACCGCTGAGCGTCGGGCTTTTCGGGAGAAGATCCGGCTGTAGGCCGGGGCCCGGTTCGCGGCGGGTGAGAAGACTGCGGTGATCGCGAAGGATCTGCGGGTGAGTGTGCGCTCGGTGGAGCGCTGGCGCCGGGCCTGGCGTGAGGGCGGGATGGAGGCCTTGCGCTCGGCGGGTCCGGCGAACTCCCCGACCGTCAGCGATGCCCAGTTCGCCGTACTCGAGGAGGAACTCGGCAAGGGCCCGGCCGCGCACGGCTTCGAGGATGAGCGGTGGACCCTGGCCCGGGTCCAGACGGTGATCCGCCGCCGGTTCCGACTGAGTCTTTCGGTGGCGACGGTTTGGCGGCTGCTCAAGCGGCACGGCTGGTCCTGGCAGGCGCCCGCCCGCCGGGCCCTGGAGCGTGACGAGCACGCCATCGAGTTGTGGAAGAAGGAAGTGTGGCCGCGGGTAAAAGGCTCGCGGCGGCGTGTGGGGCCTGGATCGTCTTCGAGGACGAGGCCGGGTTCTCCATGACGCCGCCCCGCGCCCGCACCTGGGGCCGGCGCGGACACACCCCCGTCATCCGGGTCCGCGGCAGATCCCGCCGCAGGACCTCGGTGGCAGCCCTGTGCTGCTACCGCCCGGGCGAGGCGAGCCGGCTGATCTACCGGCCGCGCGGCCATCTGCTGCTGAAGGGTGCCCGGAAGAGCTTCTCCTGGAAGGACTACCGCGACCTGCTGGTTCGGGCCCACATCCAGCTCGGCGGCCCGATCGTGGTGGTCTGGGACAATCTCAACACCCACCTGGCAGCAGGGCTGAAGCGGTACGAGGCCGAGCACGATTGGCTCACCACCGTCCGCCTCCCGCCGTACGCACCCGACCTCAACCCTGTCGAAGGGATCTGGTCACTCCTGCGCAGAGCGATGGCCAACACCGCGTTCGACACGCCTGACGACCTCGACCGCACACTCCGCCGAGAGTTACGCAGAATCCAAAACAGGCCCCACCTCGTCGACGGCTGCCTCACCGCGACCAGACTGCCCTTGAGTGCACCGACCTCACCCTGAAAACCTCAGTAACCGCAACAGCATGCCGCGTAGCACTCATTGACAGGTTGGGGCCGTAGACAGGTTCTTATCGAAGGCCGGCCGCGTCCAGAAGTGTGGTCGCGGTGGTGACCGCCAAGCCGTGCAGAGGCTGAGCCTGCACGACGGCCCGGACGCTGGATCCGTCGAAGACGACAGTGAGCTGGCGCGCGAGCTGTTCCGGGTCCCGGGCGCCGGCGCGCCGGGCCTCCTGGTGGAAGTACTCGGTGAGCATGTCCTTGAAGCGTCGCGCCACCATGCTGGCCGGGTGCTCGGGGTTCTTGAGCTCGACTGCGGTGGCCACCAGTGGGCAGCCCTGGTAGGCCGGTGAGCCCGACAGCGACTCGAGTCGCTCGAAGATGTGCAGGATGCGGGCGCGCGGTGGGGCGTCGTCCTCGCCCGGGACCAGCGTCTCCCAGTAGGTCAGCGCCGCGCGTTCCAGGCTCGCGGCCAGGACCTCGTCCTTGCTCGTGAACATCTGGTACATCGAACGCTTGGACACTCCGGCAGCCCGGCACAGCGCCTCGACTCCCACATGGACGCCCTCCCGGTAGAAGAGCAGCGCTGCGGCCTCCAGTAGCCGCTCGCGAGGTGCGGCAGCCGCCGCGGGCTGCGCTGTCGTCGCGGCGGCTGCGGCCGGGGCGGGGGGACTCACGTTCATGCCAGCCAGGGTACGTCGTCGACTTGCCTGTGGAAACCGATCAGTTTACGGTGACCTGAAACCGATCGGTTTCCAACTTTGAGGAGTAGGCCCATGACCGCGATAGCAGGCTCGACCGTCCTGGTCACCGGAGGCAGCCGTGGCATCGGAAAGGCGCTGGTCGAAGACCTGTACACGCGGGGTGCCAAGAAGGTGTACGCCACCGCTCGCGACCCGAGGACCGTCACCCACCCCGACGCCGTCGCGCTGGCCCTCGAGGTCACAGACCCGGCTTCGGTGGCCGCCGCCGCGGCGGCCGCGGGCGATGTCACGATCCTGATCAACAACGCGGGCGCGGCCATCGGCGCCTCCTACCTGTCCTCACCGATCGAGGACGTGCGCCGCGAGTTCGAGACCAACTTCTACGGGCCGCTGCACACCGCCCGGGCCTTCGTCCCGGTCATCGAGGCCAACGGCGGTGGCCACCTGCTCAACGTGCACTCCGTAGTGTCCTGGATCGCACTCGGCGGCTCCTACAGCGCGTCCAAGGCCGCGCTCTGGTCCCAGACGAACTCGCTGCGCGTGGACCTCAACCCGCGGGGCATCAACGTCACGGGTCTGCACGTCGGCTACGTCGACACCGACCTGGCCGCCCACGTCGACGCGCCCAAGGTTTCCCCCGAAAGCGTCGCCGCGCTGGCGCTGGACGGCGTCGAAACCGACGCGTTCGAAGTGCTGGCCGACGAGACGAGCCGCCAGGTCAAAGCCGCGCTCTCCGGCGACCTCGGGGCTCTCTACCCGCAGCTTGCGCACTGATTGCTCAGCCGGGCTCGGGACTCCTGGCACGCCCGCGGAATGAGTCGAGGGGGGCGCCCATGCCGCGCGCCCCCCGACCCTGCGCACAGATCCTGCCCCCGAGCCGTCCCCTGGAGCCGTGAACACCATGACAATGTCCTCCACACCTGCTGCGCCGACAGAGCCCGACGGGCTGCACTCGGTCTGGCGCGTGCTCACCGAGCGCGCACAGGCCAACAGCCAGCCTGGCGCACGCGCCGACGGGCACCGCGTCGCACTGGCCATCGAGGGCGGCGGGATGCGCGGCATCATCGCCGGCGGGATGGCCCTGGCGCTGCACGAACTCGGCCTGACCAACGGCTTCGACGCCGTCTACGGCGCCTCCGCCGGCGCCGCGTCCGGAGCGTGGCTGCTGAGCAGCAGCCCGCAATCGCTGCGCTTCTGGGCGGAACCCCGCTACGCCAGAACGGCGATCCGGCACTCGAACCCTCTGCGCGGGCGGCCGCTCGTAGACCTGCACGCCTTCTACGAGGTGCTCTACCGCTACGGTCACCAGCACTTCGCGCCAATGGACTTCGCCTCGATCCTGGCCGGCGACATCGAGTACCACCCGCTGGCCACCGACGCCGCAACCGGCAAGTCCACCGACCTGCGGCCCTTCATCGGCGACGCCACGGAGTTGCGCCTTGCACTGCGGGCCAGCGCCGCCCTGCCGCTACTGGCGGGCGACCCCGTGACACTGCGCGGGCACCGGTTCTACGACGCAGGCGTCTCCGAATCCGTGCCCTACCGAACCGCGCTGGCCCAGGGGGCAACCCATGTCATGGTGCTGCGATCCCGGCGTGCCATCGACACGGCGCGCCCCTCGCGCTCCGCCCCGGTCATCGCCAAGACCTTGCTGCGCCGTGAGCCCGCGGCCTTGCGTCGGGTCTTCCTCGACCGCGAAGCGCGCCTGGCCGAAGACGACGCGTACCTGGGCAACCACCCGACGATCGTCTCGATCCGCCCCGCGCCGAGCACACCGCCGGTCGGCCGCCTGGCTCGCCAGAGCGACCTCCTCGAAACCGCACTGGAAGCCGGACGTGCCGCGGTCTATGAGGCTCATAGCCGCCAGTGCGACGTGTGACGGGTCCGTTCTCATCCCTTGGCGCCGGGCGGGCCCGCGGGTGGCTGCGGGAGAAGCAGGCAACAACGCCCCAGCCCACGAATTCGTTTCTCACCACAGTGACTGGGAGTTACTCAGCTCCGCTGATACGGCGGGCCGCGACGGGTCGGCCGCGTGTGGAGGACCGGCAGGTCATCGACGGGATGGTCTACAGGCGCTGGTCCACGGCCTGGCCTTCCTGCACCTCGACGGCAAGCTTGACGCCTCCACCCCCGAGGTGGTCGCCGACCAGGTCCGCGCCCCCGTCCACGCACTGTTCGCCGCCCCTGCGGCGATGTTACGGACGGCGGCCGCACCTCACGTGCAGACTAGGGCATAACCGGTCGTGTTGCGCTGGGAGGACTGGCCAACGGGCAGGGTGGGGGCGGGCTGGCGGTGTTGATCCGCGACCACCCGCGAGGCATCGGCTGGTGTATCCAGCGTCAGACGTCCTTCAGGTGAGTGCCTTTGGTCTCTCGCGTCAGGTAGCACGCGGCGCCCGTGAACCATCGGAGCCGCATGGCGACCGCCACAGCCCCGTGTTGATGACGCTGTTAACTCCCGGGCGCCTCTGGTACTCATGGAAGCCTCATGCGTCGGCTGCATGAGCGGAGCGCGGTGACGGCAAGATCAATCAATGACCCGGTGGCGCCGAGGGCCTGGAAGGCGCCGAGGTCGAAGAGGTCGGCCTTGTCGACGAGTTCACGGCCCTGTCTAGAGCTGTCGCCGCAGTGTGGTCCGACATCGTCATGGCAGCGCATTGGCGCCTCCGAGAAGGCCGGTCGGGCGGGGGCCGGGTGCCAGCCTGACGTTGGGCAGGGCGGCTGTCCCTCCGATGTTGCAGCTGCATGCCTTGTGCTTCAATGTCTACAGTGTAAACATTGAGGTCATCTCGGGGATCCGGGACGCGAGCTGTCATTCATTCCCTCTCGGTGCGGTGTGCGTGACGTCGTGACACACCCTCGGCGCCGGACTTCGGGCAAGGTCATGCCGCGAGCACCCCGTCCTGGACGTCCGTGGAAGCCCCTTGTCCCAGTCATGTGAACGGAGCGTCATGAAAGCAGTGTCGATCAAGGAACCGGGCGGCCCTGAGGTCCTGGAATGGATCGAGGTCGAGGACCCGTTTCCGGCCGCCGACGAAGTGGTCATCGATGTGGTGGCCAGTGCCCTGAACCGGGCGGACATCATGCAGCGTTGGGGACTCTACCCCCTGGCACCGGGCGCTTCGCCGTATCCGGGACTGGAGGTCTCGGGCCGTATCAGCGCCGTCGGCGAGGGTGTGAGCGGCTGGCAGGTGGGCGATGAGGCCTGCGCGCTGTTGACGGGCGGCGGCTACGCTCAGAAGGTGGCCGTCCCTGCGGGACAGCTGTTCACGGTGCCGAGGGGAATCGGCCTGGTCGAGGCCGCGGGCCTGCCCGAGGCGGTCGCCACGGTGTGGTCCAACATCGTCATGACCGCCGGGCTGAAGGAAGGCGAGACCCTCCTCGTGCACGGTGGGGCCGGAGGTGTTGGCACCGTGGCGATCCAGATTGCAACGGCGCTGGGGGCCCGAGTCGTCACCACTGTCGGCGGACCCGAGAAGGTCGCGCGGGCGCTGGAACTGGGCGCTGATGTGGCGGTCGACTACCGCACGCAGGACTTCGCCGAGCACGGCCCCTACGACGTGATCCTCGACGTCATCGGCGGCGACTACCTCGAACGCAACATCCGATCCCTCGCCGTCGGCGGACGCCTCGTCGTCATCGGCCTCCAGAACGGCCTGGAGGGCAACCTCAACCTGGCCGAATTGCTGTTCAAGCGCATATCCGTGCACGGCACCGCCTTGCGCTCCCGGTCCAAAGAGCAGAAGGCCGCCATCGTCGCCGAGGTGCAGAAGAACGTCTGACAGGGCGGTCACGGGTCGCATCTACCAGCGAAAGGAGGTGTTCAGGTCCTTTGTGGTACGGGTCCGTTGACCAGAACCCACGCCGAGCGTGCGCGGTTGCGTACGTTGACCCCGGCGACGTGGTCGGCGGGGCCACTCGCTTGCGGGCGTGCCAGCGCCGGTAGCGGCCAAGACGGCGGCCCTGGTAGTTGTCCCCGTCGGACGTGGTGGCGAGGTTGGCGATGCCCCGGTCCACACCGATCCAGTCCGCCGGGTGGGTGTTGAGCGGGGCCTCCGGGATCTCGCAGGTGGCGATCAGGAACCACATGCCGGCCCGGTGCACGAGATCCGACTCGCCCCGCCGGTATTTCTCGAGCATCGCCAACTGGGCAGGGTGCCCGGTGTACCGGACGTTCTTGATCCGCCCGGCCACGGTCCAGATGCTGATGGTCCGCGCGTCGTGCTGCCAGGACAGGATCCGGTCGTCGTAGGGCTGGGCCGCATCGGGGCGGAAGACGACCGGCTTCGACTCCGCACGGCCGCGCCGCCTCGACCCGTTCGGGCCGAGGTTTCCCGCCCGGATGTTCCCCCGCAACGTGGCGTAAGCGTCCACGACCTTCTTCACCACCCGCACGGCCGGCTGGGCAGCAAGCCCGAACTCCGCCTTCAAGCGGGCGTAGACGAGCTTCTGCAGCTCGTTGCGAGAGGTGGTGCCCGTCTCGTACGCGACCACCGATACCGCATCAGCCGCCCGGTTGCACACGCGCAAGGTCGCCGCCAAAGCCGCCGCCACCTCCGGCGACGGCAACAGCTTCACCTGCACCACGACCTTCACCCCTTCAACCTAACCGCCACCACTGACAACAGCCGAAAGCACAGGTCACGACCAATGCGCAGAGATCTCCGCCGCTCCGCGGCTCCGCTCCAAGGACCCATTCCTCCCCGCCCAGAAGGACGGGGCCTCCTGGGAGAAGTCAGGTGAACAGGTGGTCGATGCGGCCGAAGCGCGGCACCTGCTGGGACTTCGGGACGGCCAGGACGTAGCCGATGGCGGTCTCTTCCAGCATCCGGCGGAAGCGCCACTCCTGGCCGTAGGCGGAGTCGGCGGTCACCCAGGCGATCGGCAGCGGCGAGGTGAGCGCGCGCAGCACGATCCCACCGAGATCGCGGACCTGCCGCTGGACATCCCACGGCTCCGTGATCTCCATTGGACCCACGTCGGTCAGAACAGGCTTGGACCGGGCCCCGCTGCGACTGTTGCCGCTGTCGGCACCGGCGCCGGCAGGATCGTGCTCTTCGAGAGCGGACTCCAGCACGCGCTTGGTCCCTCACGGGTCAGACCACCCGGTGCCCAGGTCGCCACCGGCGCCGTCGGCGAACTGCACACCACGTTGAGGGCCCTGCTCCTGCTGCTCATGATCGGCGGATTCCACAACGGAGCCAACGACCTCACCCACGCCGAGCACCTGTACTGCCTGACCAGCGCGAACGACCGGATCGAGCGGGCCGGCACCTGGATCTTCCCGCAGCGCTGGCAGCTGTGCCGACACAGCAGCTGGAACCGGGCACAGCGTGCCGGGAAGGTCACCGTGCACCGTCTGGACCCGGCCACCCACGTCGGACCGCTCAGTTGCATCAGTCCCCGCCCGACTGCCCGGCCACCGCAGCCATTTGGACCTCATTACGGACACTGTGATCGGTGTCATCGGCGCACGCGAAGGAGCGAGCACGCGGGCCCGCGGGGGACGGTGACGGGGAATGAGCGCCATCTGCTGGATGTGGCGGGCCTGGATCCTGGCAGAGCGCCTTGTCGGTCGTGCGGGAGTGCCGCACCGGCCTTACGAGCGGTTCTGCTCGCGGAGGGTTTCTCGCGCCCGGCCGGGTTGGGCGTGTCCGGCGGCCCACGAGGCCAGCATGGCGAGTGCTTCCTCGGACGGCGACCCGGGGGCGGCGAGGAAGGTGAAGAGCGTCTGATCCGGGTCGTCGGGGAAGGTCAGGGCCTCCGTGTGAAAGGTCAGCTCCCCCACGATCGGATGGTGCAGCACCTTGGTGTCATGGCCTACCTGAACCACCTTCTGCACGGCCCACCAGCGACGGAAGGGCTCACTCCGCATCGACAGCTCGCCCACCAGGTCCGCGGTGCGCACGTCGTCGGGGTGCCGGGCGGCGTCCATCCGTAGCGCCCCGACGAACTCGGCGGCGATCCGCTCCCAGCTGTCGCCGAACAGCGAGCGCGCCGCATCGTCGATCATGATCCAGCGCACCGCGTTACGTTCCCGCACGGGCATGGCGTCGAAGTCGGCCAGGAGAGCTCGGGCCATCCGGTTGGCCGCCAGCACGTCGGTGCGGCGCCCTAGCACGAAGGCGGGGGTGTCTCCCAGCCGCGCCAGCAACGCATGCACCCCGGGCCGCACCTTCTGCACCGTGCGCGGGGCCCGGCGACGTGGGGACGCCGGCCGACGCGAGACCGCGTGCAGGTAGCTGCGTTCCGCGGTGTCGAGCCGCAGCGCGCTCGCCAAGGCGTCCAGCACCGACTCCGACGGGGTGATCGGCCTGCCCTGCTCCAGCCGCGTGTAGTAGTCCACGCTCACGCCGGCCAGCGCCGCCAGCTCCTCCCGGCGCAGCCCGGGAACCCGACGCGGCGCGTCGACATGGATGCCCAGCTGCTCCGGGTCCATCGCGGCACGCCGGGCACGCAGGAAGTCGCTGAGCCTCTCGTTCCGTTCCATGGACCAAGGATCGCGCCGATCCGCGGGCGCGGACAGTCGCAGGGTGGCCCTGCGCGTCCCAGGAACAACGAGGCCACATCCACGCTCCTCGCCGGTGTGCGCGAGCGGTTGGCTGGAGAACGGGACGCCACCCGGCTCTCTCAGCAACCTCAGCCGTGCGCCGGCCGCACGGCCCAGTACAGGAGCAACCGCCATGTCTTCCACCTATCTCATCACCGGTGCGATCTCCGGGTGGCGATCGGGATGTCCCGAAACTTGCGAGGCGTGGCGCCGAACGCTGTCGTCTCCTGACGCGGCTCCGACGACGATCGATAGCAACGACACCTCCTGACAGATTTCGGACTGCTGCCGTGCCAATCTCGACACGCATACGGAGTTCCGCGAGAAAGTCGGTAAAAGAGCTGCAGCGTACTTCGCGGAGAGATCCCCGGTGACAAGCAAGTACGAGTTCATCGACGAGATTTGACTCGAACGAGCGCGCATCACGCGTGAGCGACGCGCATTACGCGTGATTTACCTGACCCGCGAGGCAGCCCTTACATCGAATTCTGGGACGGCGAATCGCCGCGTCAAATAGATGGTTATTCGTCTGTCCGGGAACCGCTAGATCCCTCACAAGGTCGGCCTGACGCCCGGTCGGGCGGCGCGCGGCTTGACCGGCAGTCTTCCAGGGTGCTTGTGCCAATTTCTACAAATGGCAGACAGAAGGTGATCACTCAGAGGTGCGTCGAAGACAGGAAAACTTCATGAGTAACGTCGAAGACAGGAACACTTCATGAGCAAATACAGGAATAGGGTCATCGTGAGCGAACAGTCCCTGAGCTGCATGTCGATGTACGGCGACGACTTTCCCTTCCCCGAGGAGTACTGAAAATGAGTACCTATCGAGTCGCGCAGGTGGACGAACCCGACGGCACCTTCGAACTCACCGAGCGAGAGGTGCCGCAGCCGGGTTTCGGTGAGGTCAGGATCGCCGTGGAGGCGTGCGGCGTCTGCCACTCTGACGCGGCTTTCGTGAGCGCTGGGCTCCCAGGCGTGTCGTTCCCCGAGGTACCCGGGCATGAGATCGCCGGACACATCGAGGAACTGGGCGAGGGCGTTCAGGACCGTGGATGGCAGATCGGTGACCGGGTCGCGGTCGGCTGGTTCGGGGGCGGCTGTGGTCATTGCAGGCCCTGCCGGCAGGGCGACTTCATCGTCTGCCGGAACCTGAAGGTCCCCGGGTGGACGTATGACGGAGGATTCGCCGAGAAGGTGATTGCGCCCGCCGACGCCCTGGCCCGTATCCCCGACGCGCTGTCGGCGGTCGACGCGGGGCCGATGGCCTGCGCCGGCGCGACCGTCTTCAACGGCCTGCGGCGCAGCTCCGCCCGTCCCGGCGATCTGGTTGCGGTGCTCGGTCTTGGCGGCCTGGGGCACCTCGGGGTGCAGTACGCGGTCGCGATGGGCTTTGAGACCGTTGCCATCGCCCGAGGCCTCGAGAAGGCCGACTTCGCCAAGCAGCTCGGCGCCCATCACTACATCGACAGCACCTCCGGCACTCCGGTCGCCGAAGCGCTGCAGTCCCTCGGCGGCGCCAAGGTCGTACTGGCCACCGCGGGCAACTCCGAGGCCATCACCGCGACCGTGGACGGTCTGGCCCCCCGCGGGGAGCTCGTGACCATCGGAGTGGACTCCACTCCACTCGGCATCAACCCGACCCAGCTGCTCGTGAGCGCCCACGTCGTCCGAGGTCACCCCGCGGGCACCTCGCAGGACGTGGAGGACACCATGGCCTTCAGCGCCCTGCACAACATCCGGCCGATGACCGAGACCATGCCACTGGACCGTGTGAACGAGGGCTTCCAGAAGATGCTCTCCGGCAAAGCGCGGTTCCGTGTCGTCCTGACGATGGGGGCGTGAACGATGGCCACGCAGCATCTGGCCCAGGCCACGCCGGCCGGTGTTCCGGCGAACGAGTTCCGGGACGTGTTCGATGCTCAGAAGGCGCGCTTCGCGTCAGGCATCACACGATCGTACGAGTGGCGGATCGATCAGCTCGACCGTATGGCGCGCTTGATCAGTGAGAACGAGGACCGCCTCCAGGAGGCCATACGCAGCGACTTCAAGACCGCCAAGTCCGAGTACGTCTTCGAGACGTCGTCCGCGGTGTTCGAGGCCGCGTTCCAGAAGAGCCAGCTGAAGGACTGGATGGAGCCGGCCGAGGCCCCGGTTCCGCGGGCGCTCGCCGCGACCGGCCACCGCGCGGAGGTCCATCGCGATCCCTACGGCGTCACGCTCGTCATCGGGCCCTCCAACGGTCCGCTGACGCTCCTGATCCGTCCCGCGCTCGGGGTGCTGGCCGCGGGCAACACGTGTGTTCTGTCGCTCAGCAGCGCACTGAGCGCCACCGCCGAGGTTCTGCTCGACCTCGTTCCGCGGTACTTCGATCCCCGTGACGTGACGGCCGTGCTGGGCGGCAGGGCCTCGAACACGGCACTGCTGGAGCTCCCGTTCGACTTCATCTTCTTCACCGGGAGCCGACGGTGGGGAAGGCGGTCGCACGCGCGGCAGCGGAGCATCTCACGCCGGTGGTTCTCGAACTCGGCGGCCAGAACCCGGCGCTGGTCGACCAGACGGCGAACATCGCCGACGCCGCGAAGAAGATCGTGTGGGGTGCGACGGCCTGGGGCGGTCAGTGGTGCACATCGCCGGGATACGCGTATGTCCACGAGTCGGTCGCCGATGAGTTCGTGGCCGAAGCCAAGAAGGCGCTGGCCGAGCTCTACGGCGACGACCCGAGGAACAACCCGGACTACTCCCGTATGGTCAGCGCGGCGGCGGTCGCGCGTCTGGCCGGTCTCGTCGATCCCGAGAAGGTCGTCGCTGGTGGCCAGTCCGCCCCGGGGGAACGCTACATCGACCCGACGATCGTGTACCCCGTCTCGTGGGACGACAAGATCATGGAGGACGAGGTCTTCGGCCCCATCCTCCCCGTGCTTCGCTACTCGTCCCTCGACGAGGCGTTCGCGCGCATCGCGGCAATGCCCTCGCCGCTCGCCGGCTTCGTGTTCAGCCGCGACCAGAAGACGATCGACCGCTTCATCGGTGAGCTCTCGTTCGGAGGCGGCGCGGTGAACCAGGTGAACATTCACCTCTACGTCGAATCGATGCCGTTCGGCGGCGTGGGCACGGCCGGAATGGGCGAGTACTACGGCAAGTCGGGATTCGACACGTTCACCAACGCGAAGTCGATCCTGATCTCGCCGCCGGATGTCGCGATCGACCACCTCTTCCCCCCGTACACCGACGACAAGGTCGAAGCGCTGAACCAGTGGTTCGACTACTGAAATCGGTGAGGCTGCGCGGAAAGTGACTGCGGAAGCGGGACCGAGCACCGGTCCCGCTCCCGCAACACAGCGACCAGAGGGTGGCTTGACACCTTCGAAGCCTAAGAATAAAGACCCCTGAACACTTTCGAGCCAGCTGTCCGACCCGGGCAGGCCAAAAAAGAATGGAGAAAACAATGACGGTTGCAGCGATGAAAGGCTTCCGCCTGTTGACGCAGGATATGCTCACCTTGGCTGAGGCGCTCGGCGACGACGACTGGAGCCGCCCCAGCGGCGCCGAGGGCTGGACGGTCAAGGACGTCTTCTCGCACACCGGTCAGCTTGTCTCGCTGCTGACGGCAGCCGTCCAGGGGACGCTGGAGTACCCGGATCCGCCACTCGGCATCGAGCCCCTGAACAACGTCCTGGTCGGCTCGACCCGCGAGCAGGAGCCTGCCGCGGTCGTCGACTTCCTGCGAGCCCAGTCGGAAGCCGCGTTTCCGGTGTTCGAGGCCCTCCAGGAGGAGCCCCTCGCGTCGTCCACGGCGGAGTTGCTCGACCTCGGGACGTATGAGCTGCACGCGATCGCGAACATGTTCACCTTCGACTTCGCCGCGCACCTCCATTTCGATCTCCTCGCTCCCCGCGGGCCGCTGAATGTCGCGGTGCCGCCCATGGACGAAGATCGAACGGCGCCCGCTGTCAGCTGGCTCATGGGCGGAATCCCGAAGATGCAGTCCACCCTGTATCGCTCGCTTCAGGCACCCGTCGGCCTCGATCTGACAGGACCGGGATCGACGAGCGTCGTTGTCCACCGCGTCGGGGATGCCATCGTCGTCGACGACAGCGGCACCGCTCCGTCTCCCGCGGCTGTGGTGACGTCGTCCGCCTTCGACTTCCTGGCCTGGTCGACCACCCGGATTCCGTGGCGTGAGGTGACTCAGGTGAACGGCGACGTCTCCATCGCGGCGAGCTTCCTGGACGAGCTGAATCTGATCTGACCGACGAAGCTCGGGCGTATGCGGCGCTTGACGCCGGTGCTGGTCTCCCAGGCAGCCACGACAAGGTTGACCCGCTGACCGTGCTCGCCGACTACCTGCTTCCGATGATCCCGACCACCTTGCTGACCATTGTGAAGGACACCGGGCACCTCTTGCCCCGTGAGGTGCCCGACCAGGTGGCCGCGCACATCGGCGCGTTCGTGGCCCGGCTGTAAGCACAGCATTCGGGCCACACATCTCCGGCAGGGCGATCTGCCGTGGCTCCACGTGCCGTGCACTACACCTCCGAGACACGCGTAAGCGCGTTGCCGGGACACCGAACCGATCGGCCCCGTACCGGGGCATCAGAACGAATGAGATACATCATGACCACTGACGCACGCTTGTCCGTCTTTGAGCAGCTCGACCTGCCCGACACGAACCTCGCCCGGGACGCATACGCCGATGTGGACCAGATCTCGCCCGCATTCCTTCTCCATCACAGCGTCCGTAGCTATGTCTTCGCTCGCGCTCATGCTCAGAACCAGGGGCTGCGCGCCGGTACCGACTACGACGACGAGTTGCTGTTCCTCAGCTGTGTTCTGCACGACATCGGCGTGACCGAGGAGGGCAACGGCGACCAGCGCTTCGAAGTCGACGGCGCTGACGCCGCAGCCGCATTCCTGCGCGAGCGCGGCGTCGAAGAAGGGCGTATCGCCATTGCCTGGGACGCCATCGCCCTGCACACCTCGGATGGCATCGCCGAGCGGAAGGGCACGGTGGTCGCGCTGGCCCAGGCCGGCATCAGCACCGACATCCTCGGAGTTCGGCGTGAGAGCCTTCCATCCGGCCTTGCCGACGATGTGCACGCCCTGCTCCCGCGCCTGGACCTCGGCTACGCGCTCAGCGACGCCATCCTCACCCAGACCAAGTCCAAGCCCCACAAGGCGTCCCCGCTGACCTTCCCGGGCGACCTGCTGCGCCGCCATCTGCCCTACGGCGCCTACCCCGGCTGGTACGACCTGCTCGCCGGGGCCGGCTGGGGCGACAAGCCCGTCGGCGCCGTCGCCCGGCGCCGCGCTGAGACGCCTGAGCAGGTGGGGACCTTGTTCATGGAGTACCTGGAGGCAGGCGACGTAGAGGGCCTGGTACCGCTTTACGAGCCGAATGCCCACTTCGTCCCTGTCCCGGGAACTCACTTGGTGGGCACGGACGCCATCCGCGCGGCCATGCAGCAGATGGTCGACAGCGGTGCTCACCTCAAGCTCGAACTGCGCGACATTCGACAGGTTGACGACGTCGCCCTGGTGTCGAACAACGCCATCCTCACCCGAGCCGGACCGGAGCCGGTGATCTCCACCACAACCGAGATCCTTCGACGCCAGCCGGACGGCGGCTGGGTTCACGTCGTGGACGACCCGTTCTTCAGCTGACCGCTTCGGGCGGCTTGTGATTGGACGCACAGGCCGCCCAGGGCTCAGCCTGACTCTGGTCCGAAAATGAAGCTTGAACGCTGGCAGGCAGGTAGGTTCAGGGTGCTGCGATGAGGTCGAAGCGGACGGTGAGGCCGATGGCGTTGGCCTGTCGGGTGATCCGGCGGAGAGCGCGTTCGGTGTCAGTTACCTGCACACTTGCAACATCAAGGGGCTGTTGACCTGGGCTGCTGCAGTTCAACAGGTAGATAATGTGCTTCGCTTTGAGCTGGGGTGATGTAGCCAGCTAAGGGCTCGCAGAGGATCAACCTGTTGCTTCCCCTGATCCGGCTCGTTGAATCTCAATGGGCTGTCAAGCCCCGGGAGACACGACAGCGTCAGCCAGAGCCCCGGACGTTCGGTGGGGTGAGTACGTAGGGGCGGTTGTCGCGGAGCATCGCCCAGAGCACGTCGACGCGGCGGCGGCCCAGAGCGAAGGCGGCCTGAACGTGGCGCAGGCCCTCGGCTCGTTTTCGCAGGTAGAAGTCTCTGGGGGACCGGGGTACTGCATGGCGCTCTGGGCGGAGAGGTAGAACACCCAGCGCAGGCGGCGGTCGTACCGTTTGGGCCGGTGCAGGTTGCCGGTGCGGCGTCCGGAGTCGCGTGGGACGGGGGCGAGGCCGGCGTGGGCGGCCAAGCGGCCCGCATTGCGGTAGGTGGACAGGTCTCCGGCGATGGCGACGAACTCGGCGCCCAGGGTCGGGCCCATGCCGGGCAGGGACTCGATGATCTCGGCGCGGTCGTCGGCGCGGAAGGTCTCGTGGATCTCCCGGTCGTTGGCGGCGATTCGTGCGTCGAGTGTGAGCAGATGGTGGGCCAGCTTGCCCAAGAGGGCTGCGGCGCGGGTCTCGCCCGGCAAGGTGGTGTGCTGCCGGTCCGCCGCCGCGACGGCCTTCTCCGCGATGTTCTGAGGGCTGCGAAACTTTGCGCCGCTGAGGCCATGTGGCCAGCCGTTTCACACCGGTGCGCCGCAGGGCGGGCGGGGTCTGATAGTGCGTCAGCATGATGACGGCGCCCTTGGAGCGGGCGTAGTCGAAGGCGCCCTCCAAGGCCGGGCTGATGCCGCACAGCAGGTCGCGCATCCGGTTGACGAGGCGGACGCGTTCGGCGATCAGGTCGCGCCGGTTGGCGGTCAGCAGCCGGAGGGTACAGACCTGTTCGGGTGGGATCGTGATGATAGGGGCCGTGCCAGCCCGCGCTGGTCTCGCCCTGCGGGCAGGTGACCTGCCGGCGGTCGAAGTCGATGTGGAAGTCGTCGCAGCCGAAGCCGTCGTTCTTGCGGTGCTGGCGGGTGGAGTTGACCGGCAGCGGTCCGGTGAGCGTGACCTGGTGTTCGCGGGCTGCCTGTTCCAGATGGACCAGGGAGGTGTAGCCGCCGTTGACCCGATGCTCGGCGGGCAGCAGCCCGCGGCGCTTCAGCCGGGTGTGGATGCCGGGCAGAGCCTTAGCGTCGTAGCTGGTGGCGTCGGTGGTGACCACATCTGTGATCACGTTGACGCCGTCAGGATCACAGGTCTCGGTGAGATGTGCGACGAACCCTTTTCCAACGAGTGACATGTCCGCGGCGCGCATAGCGGGCCGTCGGGTCGTAGGGCGAGACGACTGCGACGGCCGAGGGCGGCAGCCCGCCGTCCTCGGCGGTGCGCCAGCGCAGGCGGCCGGCCCCGTCGCGGTAGTAGTTCTGCACCATGATCTGCCGCAGAGCCCGGACCCGCTCGTCAACGACCCAGATGTCCCACGCCTCCCCCTGCTCGCCGGTCCGGTGAATGTCACGGGCGACCTGGAGGGCGTCGCGGGAGGTGCCGGTGCGGAAGTGCGCCCCGTCGGGCGTGGTCCAGGTGGGGGCGTAGAGGGGGTTCCAGTCACGGCGAGTCAAGGCGGGCTCCCTTCGAGGCGGTGGCCGAAGGGCCCGGCCTGTGGCAGCCGGGCCCTGGGATGGTCAGGCGCGGACGAACTCGGCTGACGCGCCCCCGGCGCGAATGGTCCGCGCCTCTTGCCAGCGGGTGAGGCCGCCGTGTGCCTCGAGAACGAGATCCAGTGAGTCGCTCATGGGACGCCGTCGATTCGTGGGGAGTTGTGTTACGGGGGGGGCGGCCTGTCGGCGTGCTGCCGACAGGCCGCCCAGGCCGACCGGCTTACTGCCGCCAGGCCGCGACGAGGTTCTGCACCGGGTCGCCGCCTTCGCGCGCGAGGTAGAGGGCGCGGGAGCTGACCCAGAGAACGGTCGGGCCGACATGGTCCGGGTAGCGGTCGAGCATCGCTCGGAAGAACGCGTCCGCGGTGCCGTGCGCGGCCAGCGCGGCCTCGGCGTCGTCGAGGTACCGGCGGGTCTCGGCGAAGAGGCGCGCGGCGTCGTCGTCGAGGTTCTTGTTCTGGTGGCTGGCCACGATGTGGCGCGGTGCCAGCGCGGCTACGGTGTCGATGGCCTTGCGCCAGGGGCCGAAGTCGCCGTCGGCGGACTCGGCGAGGTAGACGTGGACGCCGTTGTAGATGACGTCGCCGGCCACCACGAGGTCCAGGTCCGGCACATGCACCACCGCGCTGTCGTCGCTGTCCGCATGCCCCACCTCCACGAGGCTGACGTCGTGTCCTTCGAGGGTGAGGCGGTTGCCGGGCGCCGCGACGGCCGTGACCGGGGACGGGGGGATCTGGCCCGGCCACAGGACGTCCCAGAGGACCTCCCGGGCGTACACGTTGTTGTGCATCTGCGCGATGGAGCCCGCGGTGGCGACCACCTGGGCGCCGAAGCGCTCGGCCAGCACCCCGGCGGTGAACCAGTGGTCACCGTGCCCATGGGTGACGACGATGTGCGTCAGCCGCTTCCCGCTCGCCTCGACCCAGTCACCGACCGCTTGCGCCTGGTCGAGGGTGAGTGGCGGGTCGACGAGGACGGCGTCCTGCGCGCCGTGGATCAAGGTGACCGCGATGGGCTGGAAGTTGCGGGGTTCTCCGTTCGGCAGCGGTCCGGGACCGGCCATGGGCAGCGGGTCCGCGACGAACACGTCATAACCAAGAGTGGAGTTGGTACTGAGGTTGCTGTGGGCGGACATGGTGTCTCCTGTCAATCACTGCATGTGGTCTGGTGGTTGGTGTGGTCGTCGGGCTGTTCATACGCGGTCGAGGAACTCCTTGACGTCACCTGCGAACTCGTCGTGGTGCTGGAAGAGGAAGCCGTGTGCCGCGTCCGGGTAGATCTTGATCTGCGCGTCGGGGATGAGCCCGGCGAGCAGGTGGGAGTAGCGGGGGAGGATCATCGGGTCGCTGTCGCCGGCTGCGACGAACACGGGTGCCTGGATCGCGGTCACCCGCTCCAGGAGGGCGACATTGGGGATGCCCCAGGCAGTGACCGCGTCGTACTGCGCCTGGCGCGTCTGCCATGTGGTGGGCGTGTCGAACTCGGTCCGGGTGAACATCCGTCCCATGGCCTTCTCCCCGGCGGACCGGCTCTCGGGTGAGGGGGTGTAGAAGACGTCGAGCACCTTGGCGGGCACGACCTCCGGCTCGCCCACCGAGTCGATGACCCACTTCGCCCACCCGTGCATACCGGGCGCGCCCTGGGGTGCTGCCGAGGCGAGCACGAGACGCCGTACCAGCGCGGGCCGGATCAGCGCGATCTCCTGGGCCACGAAGGAGCCCAGGGAGAAGCCGAGGATGTCGGCCTGCGCCAGGTCCAGGGCGTCGAGGAAGGCGATGGCGTCCAGTGCCATCTGCGCGACCGTGCTGGGTGTGGTGCCGCTGGATCCGCCGACGCCGGTGTTGTCGAAGGCGATGACGCGCCGGCCCTGGGCCAGGGCGTCGACCAGGGCCGGATCCCAGTAGTCGAGGTTGCCCCGGAAGTGCATGAGCAGAACCAGCGGAACGCCGCCTTCGCCTACCTCGCGATATGCGTACTCGATGCCGTTGGCGGCAGACACGGTCTTGGCGGGTGCCTCTGCGTAGAGCTGAGTCATCGGACTCTCCCTTTAGGGCTGGCCCCACAGGGGGCCGGGATGGATGCTCCGGCACACAGAAGCCGCTGATCGGCCGCTGAGCGCCATCGATGTGTACCGATCGATGTATACCGATCGCTTTACTTTGATGACGATGAAGCTATCCCCTTGCTCGGCAGATGTAAAGCGGTCGCTATACTTACGGGCATGGAGACTGAGGCAACGACCACCGGGACCGCCCGCAGCGGCGGACGCGGCGCACGGGAGCGCATCCTGCGCGCGGCGGGGGAGCTCTTCTATGCGCGCGGGATCCACGCCACCGGAGTGGCGGCGCTGATCGAGGCCGCGCATGTCTCGCCGCGGACCTTCTATGTGCACTTCCCGACCAAGAACGCGCTGGTGGAGGAGTATCTCCGCCGTTTCGAGAAGGAGACGCCGCTCCTCGCCGAAACAGAGCTGGAGCGCATCGACCTGACGCCGGTTCAGCGACTGCTGGCGATCTTCGCTCCGATCGACGGGTGCCCGGCGGCGGTCATCCGTGGCTGTCCGTTCCACAACGCCGTCGTCGAGGGCGCTGGGGAACTGCCCGAGATCGCCCACCTCGCGCAGCGGCACAAGCAGGCCTTCCGCGACCGCCTCGTAGCCACCGCCGCGGAAGCCGGAGCCGCCGACCCGGAGACCCTGGGCCGGCAGCTGGCCGTGCTCTTCGAAGGCGCCAACGCGCTCGCGGCCTCCAACAACGACGCGGAGGCCTTCACGGATGCCCGGCGTGCGGCCGAGACGCTGCTGGAGGCGGCGTTGAGGACCGCAAACGGGGCCCGCCCCACCGTCGACGACCACGACCTCCCCGGGCACCGTCAGAAGGCAGAACCAGGTGCGGATCTTGATCGGAAAGGTGAAAGTGCCTTCTGAGCTGGGAAGATGAGACTCGTCCAAGGTCTCTGTCATCACAGCGGGAAGGAGGCTAGAGGCGGGTGACGAACGCGCTGATGTGGGAGGCGATCTGATCGGGGACCTCCAGTGGTGAAAGGTGGCCGGTACCGCCGAGCTCGGTGAGGGTGGCTGTGGTGATCAGAGGAAGCAGGTGTTCCCGCAGAATCTGCGGCGGGTCCACCTTGTCGCCGCAGCCGGCCAACACCAGGACGGGAACGTCGATCGCACCGACCCTGTCCGTGAAGTCCTCGAGCAGCGCCTGTCGCGGCCAGGCCATGCGGGCCGCCTCGCCCGCCCGGGAGCTGTCCTCGTGCACCTGCCGACGTGCCTCGGCGGATAGCTCTCCGTTGGTCAGTACGAGATCGATGCTTTGGTCAATGGTCTCGTGGTTGTCGTAGGCGTGCGCCAGGGCCTCCTGGAACTCGTGTGTCACACCGATCGGAGCCGGCGGGGCGGGTGCGACAAGTACTGCGCCCTTCAATCCGGCCGGGCGGCGGGAGGCGAGCACCTGGGCCACCTTTCCACCCATTGAGTGGCCCACCACGACGTATTCGCTGTGGCCTAGTTCGTCGATGACGCGCTCGGCGTCGTCGGCGAGCTGCTCGATTCTGTAGGGGCCAGGAACGTGGGTGGACTCACCCCAGCCGCGGTGATCGAACGAGACGAACTTCTGCGCGGGGCTGAGGCGCTCGATGACGGGTCGCCAGGTGCGGTGGGAGCCGCCCCAGTAGTGGAGGAAGACCAGGGCCGGCCCGTGGCCCTCGCGGACGTGGCCGTAGATCCGCCCGTCCTTCACGTGGAAGTACCGGCCGATCGGGGTGTAGGGGGTCACGGCAGTCGGGTTCCTTACCTGGGGCCGGTGCTGAGCCGCTCTGCCGCGGCCGCTGCCGACGTGAGCCCGGCGGCTGGGCCATGCTGCTCATGACTCAATCGTCGTCCGGTCTTTCCCGCTCAACCACAAGCTGGTGTGCCACCATTCGTAATTTTCGGGACACGCCCGCCGGTCACGTCCGCCGACGGGTGACCCGCTGACCAACAGAGCCACGTCGCTGCTCCTCGGTGGCCACGGCCGATGGCTGCGATCACGTTGGTGGCTTTCCCTGCCGCTGCGCCGATACGGCTGCTCGGGTCGCTGGGACATCGAACCGCTCCGGCGCACCGTCACCCTCCCGTCCGAGTTCCGCACGGCCGACACATTCACCTGCCCTGGGCCGCCGGACATTCCTGCGGTACCCGGCTCAGCCTGTCCGGAAAGCTACGGTCGTAGCATTGGGGAATGGCTCCTCATCGCGTCGCGGTCCTGGTGCTGCCCTGTGTGCTTCCCATCGATCTGGGCATTCCGACCCAGATTTTCAACGCAAGGCCCAACACCCCATACGAACTCACGCTGTGCAGCGAAGCGCGTGGCAGCGTCACCACCAGTACCGGGTTCACGGTCGGAGGCACAGCAGGGCTGCCGGCCCTGGCGAGGGCGGACACGATCATTGTGCCGGGCTACTGGGAATATCAGCGGCCACCGGCAACTGAGGTCACGGCGGCTCTGAAACTCGCCTTCAGCCGGGGCGCCCGCATCGCCTCCATCTGCACCGGCGCCTTCGCACTGGCCGCAGCGGGTCTGCTGAACGGCCGTACCGTCACGACGCACTGGGCCAGCGCCGACGAACTCGAAAAGCTCTACCCCGAGGTCCGCGTAGACCGCAGCGTCCTCTACATCGACGACGACCCCCTGCTGACCTCCGCGGGTGTGACCGCCGGCATCGACCTCTGTCTCTACATCGTCCGCAAGGACCTCGGCAGTGCCGTCGCCAACGACATCGCCCGCGAACTGGTCGCCGCACCGCATCGCGACGGCGGCCAGGCCCAGTTCATCGCTCAGCCTCTGCCTGAGCCCAGTTCCCACACGCTTGCCGACACCCGCGACTGGGCCCTGAGTCACCTCGACGAAACGCTCACGCTGGAGGCCCTTGCCCGGCACGCCCGCGTCTCCGCCCGCACCCTGGTCCGCATGTGGCGCCAGGAAACCGGCATCACTCCGCACCAGTGGCTGCTCACCGCCCGCGTCAACCACGCCCGCGAACTCCTGGAAGTCACCGACCTCGGCATCGAACAGGTCGCCGCCCAAAGCGGCCTCGGAACCAGCACCAACCTCCGTGCCCGGTTCCGCGACGCGATCGGCACCACACCCTCTGCCTACCGGCGGACCTTCCAGCAGAAAACCACGGAGTGAGTGAAGCTGCCCGTGTGTCGATGCTCCTGCGGCCTTTGGGACTGTAAATCGTTCGGCCCTGTCTCACATTCGGTGGTGACGGAGAGTCGTGAGGGTCGTTGACTTTCATGTGAAGGATGTCAACGAGCTTGTGCGGACGGTGTTTTCGGGTCTGTCCCCGCTGCTCATCGAGGATGTGGCCGACGAGGGTGAGCGGATCGTGGTGCGGGCGCGGACTCCGCAGGAGGCCGCGGTCTGTCCGGTGTGCGGGGCGTCTTCGGGGCGGGTGCACGGATATCACTGGCGGATCGTGGCCGACGTACCGGTCGATGACCGCCGGGCGGTGGTCCGTGTGCGGGTGCGGCGTCTGGTGTGTCCCACGCGCGGCTGCCGCCACACCTTCCGCGAGCAGGTGCCCGGGGTGCTCGAGCGTTACCAGCGCCGCACGGCCCGTCTGACCAGGCAGGTCAAGGCCGTGGTCAAGGAGTTAGCGGGCCGGGCTCGGTTGCTGGCGATACTCGCGGTGGCCTGTCTCGTCACACGGCCCTGCGCGCCCTGTTGCGCATCCCGTTGCCCACCGGGCGGACGCCCCGTGTGATCGGCGTCGACGACTTTGCTCTGCGCCGGCGGCACCGCTATGCCACCGTGGTGATCGACGCCGAGACCCATGAGCGAATCGACGTGCTGCCCGACCGCACCGCCGACACGCTGGAGGCGTGGCTGCGCGAGCATCCGGGTGTCGAGGTTGTGTGCCGCGACGGCTCGGCGACCTATGCCGAGGCCATCCGCCGCGCCCTGCCCGACGCGGTGCAGGTCGCCGACCGGTGGCATCTGTGGCACAACCTGTGCGAAGCCGCCCTGAGCGAGGTGAAGGCGCACAGCAGCTGCTGGGCCACCGTGCTGGACGCGCCCCTGTACGACGGGCCTCGCGCACAGACCACCCTGGAGCGCTGGCACCAGGTCCACGGCCTGCTCGACCAGGGCGTGGGCCTGCTCGAATGCGCCCGCCGCCTCCAGCTGGCGCTGAACACCGTCAAACGCTACGCGCGAGCCGACCGGCCCGAACGGATGCTCCGCGTCCCCAAATACCGCGCCAGCCTCGTCGACCCCTACCGCGAGCACCTGCGCAAACGCCGGGCCGAAGACCCCGCCGTCCCCGTCCAGCACCTCTTCGAAGAGATCAAAGCCCTCGGCTACGAGGGCTGCCTCAACCTCCTGCACAAGTACATCAACCAAGGCCGCGCAGACGCCGACCGCAGCCACATCTCCCCGCGCCGGCTCGCCCGGATGATCCTCACCAGACCCGACAACCTCAAGACCGAACATCACGACCTCCTGGCACGGCTCACCGCCGCATCCCCGAGATGACCCAACTGGCCTCCTGCATCGGGGACTTCGCCGAGCTCCTGACGCCTCGCGAAGGAAATGCCGACGGGCTCGCGCGCTGGATCGTCCAGGTCCGCGCAACCGACCTGCCCCATCTGCACGCCTTCACCCGGGGCCTGGAACGGGACCGCGACGCCGTGATCGCCGCGCTCACGCTTCCGTACAGCAACGGCCCCACCGAGGGCGTCAACACCAAGACCAAGCGGATCGCGCGCCAGATGCACGGACGAGCAGGCTTCACCCTCCTTCGCCACCGCATCCTCCTCGGATAGCGGCACTCTCCGTCACCACCGAATGTGAGACAGGGCCGAACGATTTACAGTCCCGCGTTCTGCGGCCTTGCTGCTCGGGGGGAAGGGGTATTGGGCGCTGGAGCTCTTCAGGGTCGGTGTTGGTTCGACGAGGCGGATGTCCCGTCTTGTGCCCGCTCGTGAAGCAACCTGCCCGTGGCTGCACCGAGCAGGCACTGCTGCGTGCGGAGCGGGACGTCGGCAATGTCGCCGACGGGATGCAGGCTGTGGTGGGCGAGGGTGCAGGCCATCGTCGAGGGCCCTACCCCGGCAGTTCCCGGACGGGGCGGGGCCGCCGGTAGGTACGGGTCGCCTCCGGGGAGTAGCCGATGACACGCAGTTCGCCGGATGCGGTGAGCGCGCAGGCCATGAATTTTGCCGCGTGGGGCGACACGACGCGTCGCGTTGGGCTCGGAGTCGGCACGCGCTGGAGGCACGGCTGTCAGGAGATTCGCAGCGTCACCGAGTTGCCGGGCTTGAGGCTGATCTGCTTGCGGAAACCGCCGGCGTGCAGCTCGGTCGTGGTGCCGCCGACGCTGCGGACGGTGACTGCGGTCGCCTTGCCGTTGCGCCAGGCCAGGTCGACCACGAAGCCGCCCCGGGCGCCGACGCCGCGCACCGAGCCTTTAGCCGCCCACGCGTCGGGGAGCGCGGGCAGCAACTCGATGACGCCGGGGCGGGAGTAGAGGAGCATCTCCAGCGCCGCGGTGGCGCCGCCCAGGTTCGCGTCGATCTGGAAGATCGTGTAACTGCCCTGGCTGTACATGTCGAACCAGTTCGCCGAGGTGCCATTGCTGTTGGTGATCGACGGCCGCAGCACCGTCAGGTAGAGCTGGTACGCCTTCTCCGCGTCCTTTAGCCGCGACCAGCACAGCGATCGCCAGGCGCAGGCCCAGCCGTAGCTGTCCATGCCGCGGGCGGTAAGCAGTTCGCGCACGCCCTTGAGGAGGTCGGCCGGGCTCTTGTCGGCGGAGATGCGGTCGCCGGGGTAGAAGCCGACCAGCGGGGACAGGTGGCGGTGGGTGATCTCGCCGAGGTTGTCCGGGCTCATCCATTCCTCCAGCCACCCTGTCTTCGGGCTGACCTGAGGGAGGTAGAGCTTCTCCTGTATCGCGGCCAGGTCGGCAGCCAGGTCGGTGTCGCGGTGCAGTACACGGGAGGCGGTCTTGAACTCCTCGAGCAGTTCCCAGGCGAGTTCCTGCGCGTAGGTGATGCCCTTGCTGTCCGGACCGTGCTCGGGCGACCAGGCGGTGTCGTCGATCAGCACCTCGCGCGACGTGCCGTCCGCGTCGGAGACCTGGGCGGTGATCAGGCGCGCCTGCCAAAACTCGGCCGCGCCCTTGAGGACCGGGTAGATCAGCTCCAGGTACTCGCGGTCCTGGCTGTACTCGTAGTGCCGCCACAGCGAGTTGCAGAGCCAGGCGTTGCCGGACGGGTGCCAGGCCCAGCCGCTGCCGCCGTGGATGTTCGTGGAGAACGCGACCGCCCAGCCTGCGATCTTCCCACTGCTGTTGCGGAACCGGTTGCGTTCGTTGTTGTAGAGGCGCTTGGTGACGTCGGTCCAGACCGGGAGCTGGGAGACGCAGTAGCGGGCGAGGGCGTACGAGCTCTCCCCCAGGCCGACGGGATCGGCGAGCCAGTAGTTCATCTGGATGTTGATGTCGGTGTGGTAGTCCGCGTACCAGTCCGGCGTGTTGTTGTGCACCCAGATTCCCTGCAGGTTCATCGGGAGCCAGTCGCGGGAGCCGGTGATGGTTAGATAGCGGCCATACTGGACGTAGGCGGCCTCCAGCTCCGGGTCCGGCGTGGACTTGTCGGTGTAGCGCACCGCGATGCGCGACCAGGAGTCCAGCGACCGCTGGATGCCCGTTGACTCGCCCAGATCGATCGAGAACCGGTTGTATAGCCGCTGGTAGTCGGCGACGTGGGTGTTCAGGAGCCGGGTGCCGGACACGCGCGCGGCGGTCGTCACCTTGGCGCGGGCCGTAGCTAGCGGGTCGCTACTCGCGTCGCGAAAGTCCTTGGCGGCGTCCGGGGCGTAGTTGGTGCCGCCGCACACCACGACCAGGAGTTCACGGCAGCCCGCGAAGGACACCTTGTTCTGCTCCACGGCGACCTGGCCGCCGGTGCCGACCGCCATCGCGGCGGCGGCGTAGCGCAGGCCGTTGGCGAGTTTCCCGGTGAACGACAGTTGCCCGTTGGCGCCCGAGGTGGTCTCGTCGTGCGTGCCGGCCAGCGAGATCGTCCCGGTGTGCGGTCCACCGGTGAGCCGGATGACGAGCACGTCGTCCGGGTGGCTGGCATAGACCTCGCGGCGGTAGGGGATGCCGCGCACCCGGTAGGTCGCGGACACCACGCCGTTGCTTAGGTCGAGTTGGCGGCGGTACTCGGTCACCGTGTCGCTCGAGTGGCCCGACAGGGCGATCCGGAGCTTGGCTAGCAGTCCGAAACTGCCGAAGTCATCTTTTCCATACGGGAGTTGGCCGTCGTCGGTGAGGGTGTCGTTGCGTCCGCCCGACCAGAAGGAGCCGTCGGTGAGGTAGACGAAGTCGTCGGCCGGGTCACAGCCGACGAGCGCACCAAGGCGGCCGTTGCCGACCGGGAGCGCCTCCTGGATGATGTGCGCCTCGTCTGCGGGCGTGCGGTACCAGATCGTGGTGGCCTTGTCCTCCGGGACGAAGAGCACGTCGGAGGGCCGGGACGGCGCCGCATGCGCCGTGAACGGGCGGAAACCGCCGGCAAAAGCGAGTCCGCTACCGGCAACACCGGTGATGCGGAGGAAATCGCGACGAGAGGAAGCGGGCACGGGGTTCCCTTCCACAGAAGCAGTAGCGCGGGAGCCCCCGAAACGTAGGTGACGCGTTTTGCACATGTCAACAGCCATGACGCATGACCATCCGACCTTTGTGGAGAACGATTAGAAGGTAGGGGTGAATTATGCGCGCATCACACACCAAATGCCTTGCCTATCGGTCATCGGGAGTACCTAGTTATCGGATGTATGGCGGACATGGTGGGCTACGGCGCGGGTGTGATCCCGAGGCATATTTTTGCTTGGTTGAGTCGGTGGTGATCCTGACCTCGGCGAGGTAGTGGGCGAGCGAGTTGAGGATCTCGTCGGCGGTTTTCACCCAGGTGAAGCGCCTCGGGTTCGCGTTCCAGGTCTCGATCCAGTCGCGGAGGTCGTTCTCCAGGGTCTGGACGGAGGTGTGGGCGCCGCGGCGGATGAGTTTGTCCGTCAGCAGGCCGACCCACCGCTCGACCTGGTTGATCCAGGAGGAGCCGGTCGGCCTGAAGTGGACGTGGAAGCGGGGGTGCCGGGCGAGCCACTTCTGGATCTCGGGGGGTCGGGCCCTGACCCTGGAGTTTGGACACCGGAGACACTTGGATCTTGATGGTCCAGGAGAACGGAGTCCCTGTGGGGATGAAGCACTATCCCGCCGAGTTCAAGGCGGACGCGGTCGCGTTGTACCGGTCCCGTCCGGGCGCGACGATCAAGTCGGTCGCCGCCGACCTCGGAGTGAACACCGAGACGCTGCGGCAACTGGATCCGGGCCGCCGATGGACGCCGCTCCGGTGCCCACTCCGCACCCGCGGCGGTGCCGCAGCCTGGCGGTGACGCGGTTCAGGCGGAGCTTGCCGCCGCACGGAAGAGGATCCGGGAACTGGAGGAGGAACGCGACATCCTCCGCAAGGCGGCCCGGTATTTCGCAGGGGAGACGCGCTGGTGAACCGCTGCCAGTTCGTTGACGATCACCAGCGCCGGTTCGGCGTGAAGCGGCTCTGCGACATCCTGGGCATCGCCCGCTCGAGCTTCTACTACTGGCGCCGCACCGCCTCGGCCCGGGCGGCTCGCCAGGCCGCCGACGACCTGCTCGCGGCCCGGATACGCAAGGTCCACGAGGACTCCGACGGCACCTACGGCGTCCCGAGGATCACCGCCGAGCTCCGCGACGAGGGCGGCCAGGCGGTCAACCACAAGCGCGTCGCGAGGATCATGCGGACCATCGGCCTCGAAGGGGTCCGCCTCAGACGCCGGCACCGCACCACCATCGCCGACCCGGCCGCGGTGAAGGCGCCGGACCTGATCGGCCGCGACTTCACCGCGACCGAGGTGAACACGAAGTCCGTCGGCGACATCACCTACCTGAGCGTCGGCGGCGGGAAGTTCTGCTACCTCGCGACCGTCATCGATCTGTGTTCACGGCGTCTGGCCGGATGGGCGATCGCCGACCACATGCGCACTGAACTCGTCACCGACGCCCTCGCTGCCGCGATCCGGACCCGCGGCAGCCTCGCCGGAGCCGTGATGCACACCGACCACGGAGCCCAGTACACGAGTCGGGCCTTCGCCGACGCCTGCCGCCTCGCCGGTGTCCGCCAGAGCATGAGCGCGATCGGCAGCAGCGCGGACAACGCCGCCGCGGAATCGTTCAACGCGACCTTCAAAAGAGAGACACTGAAGGGACGAAAGGGCTGGTCGAACGAGCGCGAAGCCCGACTCGACGCCTTCCGCTGGCTGCACCGCTACAACACCCGACGCCGACACTCCCGCCTCGGCCAGCGATCCCCGATCGCCTACGAGGACGCCTTCCACACAACATCAACTACCCTGACCCGAGCCGCATAGACGTGTTCAAACTCCGGGGTCAAGGCCCGTCGCCCAGCTGTCCCGCAGATGGGGCACCCGCCCTGTGCCGCGCGGCAAGGTCGTCTGGGCCGAAGCAGACCTTGCCCGCACATCCGGCCCCCAATCGTCCGTGCTGCCCGTCCACGCGCCAACGTCAATCAAGTGAGGGGACCGATCCCAACAAGCGGATGGAGCGCGTGCGCGCTCGGCACTCTCGGATGCGGCTCGTCGCCTGCCTCTTCTCTATGCCTCCGGCGGGTCGAGTAGTGCCGCTGGTTGGAGGAACTCGCTGGCGGTGACCGCTGGGCTGACGTTGCCGTTCAGTTCGGGTGCGGCCGCTGTGGGACATGGAGCCCTCCGACGCGGACGTGTACTTCGGGAAGGTGCTGCGGGGTTCACCGAGTGGCACCCGGTTGGCCCGGTCCCAGGCTTTGAGGGGCCGGTAGGATCCGCGGGTCGTCTTACCGGGGAGGGATCATGGCCGAGGGCCGCGAAGTCACCAACAACAGCGCGGAAGTCGCCGCCGATGTCGTGGACGAGGCGGCGGTGCAGCTGGTGTACCGCCCGCAGCCCGCCGACACACTGGTCGGTCTGCGAGTCCGGCAGCGGATCAAGCGGTGGGGGCTGCTGCTGCGGAGCGTGTTCCTCGCACTGTGGGTGGGGCAGTGGCTGGTGGGCACCATAAACCGGGGGAGTGCCGACGTGGTCTCTACCGCTCTGTTCCTGTTTGTCGTCCTGGTGGTGGGCGGCTATCCGCGGTTGCAGGCGGCCCACGTGCAGCGGCTCGTCGGATGGCAGGGCGAGTACTGCACCACCGTGTCCCCGGCCGGGATCACCACCAGCAGCGACCACAGCACGCTCATCCAGAAGTGGTCGGTCCTCCAGGGCTACCGGGAGACGCGCGGCCACTTCGTCCTGCTCAGCCGGGACCCCAACATCATGTGCCTCGAGGTCCTGCCCAAGCACGGGCTGAGCACGGCCGACGACGTCGACCGGCTGCGGGCCCTCCTGGACCGGCACACCACCCGCGTCTGACGTACAAGCGTACGTGGAAGGGGCCCGCACCGGCATCCGGGCCCGGCGGGCGCGCCGCTCGGCAACTGACTCCTGTACCGGGCCGCCGACGTACTGCTGCTCGGGCTGGCCTCGACGTCCTGCGCAAGCGCGTACTCCTCGCAGCATGATCCAGGCCGCTGCCGACACGGACAGTGACCTTTGGGCGAGCCCGCACCAAAAGTGATCCAGAACCTCGTTTCACCCGTTGCCGAGAGACACCACGACCGACAGCCGCCAACACCAGCGGCTGACCACCGGCCAAGGCACGTGGAGCGCCCGTTGCGTGGAGACACGCACGGCGGGTGCGGCGGGCGGGTCGGGGAAACGGGCTGGTCGCAGGGCCAGTACCGCGCCCCGGCCCGGCCCGGCCCAGCCGCGACCGGCGGTGACCAGTCCTCGAACCTGGCAGGCCGCGGGAGTTCCGCTGCGCTGGTCACCCCGGTGAGTGCCCGGCGGCCGCCTTTCGGCGAGCCGTTCTCGTGCGCGGTGATGTCGCGCTGGCGCAGGTGGGCCACATCGTGCTCACGGTCGGCGATGGCGAAGCTCGTCTCGGGACCGGCCGATGGCGTCCATGGGCTCGTCGGGCGGAGCCCCGGATTGGGCCTCCGGGGCTCCGCCCGAGACGGTGGTTATTTGTCCTGGTCGGCGTACCACATGTTGCTGCACTGGAGAGCGCCTCCACGGCGCAGACAGACACGGATCGCGTTCTGGTAGCCCTCGATCTGCTGGGTGTAGCGCGTCCCGTTCGAGCTGGCGGTGATGCCGCAGTAGTCGTAGCCGTTCAGCTCGTTCATGACCTGGGTGGTTGTCGACCACGTGCGGGTGGTCTGATACTTCGAGCGGTCGAGGGTCAGTATGTCGCCGGTCCTGAGGTTCGCATAGGCGCGGGCGGATCCGTTGGGGCTGCCGCTCTGTAGGTACACCGTGGTCCCGTGCAGCGTGACGGGGTAGTGCGTGCCGACATTCTTGTAGCCGATCTCCCACGTGGTGTGGCAGTGTGCGGCTGCCTGCGCGGGCTCGGCGGTGACCGCCACCGCAGAGGCGGCGAGGAGTGCGGCCGTGATCGCAGAACTGAGGCTCAGGCGTTGTCCCTTGAGACGCAAATGAATCATCCTCTCGAGTGGATCTTCATGTGGTCGAGCGCAGCTGGCTGATCTTCGACGTATCGATGTGTTCATGGCAAGCGGCTTTACAGCCCCCGGCGTGGAATGTGTGGAACGCCACGTACTTCGGCTGAATGAGCGCCATGTACCTGTCATCACCTTGATGCCGTTACCACGGGCACCCGATCGCTCTGACGGACTGACAGGTCGCTGGAGGATCTGCTCCATCGTGGCTGGTGGAAGCGGTGGTCACTCCATAGGAAACGCGCCTTCACGAAATCGCGGCCAGAACCGTTATCAAGGATCCTCATCAGGAGTCCGGACATGCCGAGCCGGCTACCCGGCCTCTGGCCGTCACGTCGACCGTGCCGAAGGCGGCGGTAACCGCCTCGACGTCCAGCTCGTCGATCCCGTCGAACACGAAAAGTCCCAGAACGATGAGTCGGCCTGCATGACCAGTGCCGTCACCGGCCACAGGCAACAACCAGCGCGGTCCGCAGTGACCTGATGGGGCGTCACTGCCGCCCATCGGGCGACGAGGCGTACGCGGTCTCACACAAGCGCAACCTCTCGCAATCGAACACTGCGGTGACGCTCCGCGACAGGTCCGCTGAGTAGGTCCGGAGCGCGGTGCCGGGATTGCTCCCGGTCCGTTTCTCCGGACCTCTCGCCGAACCCGCCGTGCGCCTCTTACGAGCGCGACAGCGGCACCGCGACACAGACCGGCGCCGCCCCGCGGACCAGGGAGGGGACGGATCGGTGAGCGTGCCCGGCACCGGGCAGCCACCGCCCGGTGACGCCCTCGGCGCCGGCATGCGCACGATCCCGGAATTCGAGGGCGTGCACGAGGTGTGGCCACGGGGCGGCCGGCTTGAGGCCGTGCGCGAGGCCGCTCTTGCCTGTCGCGAGCGCTTCCGCGGCCAGGGCCGGATCCACGCGGTGCGCAGCTTCGGCATCGCGGCCGCACCGTACCCCACCCGGTACGTCTTCCACGGTGCTGCGATCGGCCCGGACCCGTTCGTCAGCATTGTCAACCGGGTACTGGTCGTGCACTTCGACGGCTTCGACGGAGTGCCCAGGACCCTGGTCTGGGAACCCACCGTTGCCGCCGGGTCGAGCACCGCCCCCTTCTACGTCCAGCTCAGGTGCTTGGCGGGCGACTTCCTCGGCGGCCGGGTATTCGCCCGTTACTGTCATGAGCCGGAGGAGGTGCTGCCTCTGTGCGGTCTGCGTGCGGAGGACGTCGACTACGTCAGCTTCGACCATTTGCACGTGCAGGACGTCCGGCTGATCATGGGCAGCTCCAGGCCTCTGGCCGGAGGGGCGATTCCGTCCGGGCCGCTGTTCCCTCGCGCATCTCTGCTGGTGCACGGCAAGGAGCTGGGGACCTTCGCCTCGCCGCACCCGATGCAGTGGGCCTGGTACGTGGACGGCGGCATGGAGGGTGTGCCCGGGGACCGCGTCGCCGCCTTCGACGCGGACGTGGAACTCGGCGTCGGTGTGAGCCTGCTGTGGGCGCCCGGCCGCACCGACGGCAGCCGCTCGCTCGTGCTCAACGCCCCCGACGGCATCTGGGTCTCCTCGCAGAACGGTGTGGCGGCCGACGACCGGCAGCCCGAGCTCTCCCGGATTCCCGGGGTCAGGCGGCACGCGCGGTTCTTTGGGCTCGAGATCGTGCCCGACGCCAACGCCCTCGAGGACTCCCTCGACCAGTACGGCTCCATGGTCAGGGAGAAGACGCGTCCCGACCGCAGCGCCCGGGATTTGCGCTGGCTGCAGATCCTGCCGTCCTCGGAGATCGCCCGCTGGAGGCGGCAGTGGCCGGTGTGGCCCATGTACGCGCACGGCGGACTGCGCTGCGGGAGCTTTTCCGGCGAGGCCGCACAAGGCCGAGGAGAGACCCGTGACGATCGCCCCGCCCTCGGCAGGGTCGCCGCCGGGGGCGCCGGACCGGCTGTGATCGAATGGCGCGGCGCGCCCGGGCGGGCGACGGTCGTCCTCGTGCACGGCTGCCCCGGCACCGGCGCGGTGTGGCGCCCGGTCGCCGGACTGCCGGCCGTGGGCTGGCCTCTCACGTGCTGCTCACGCGTCGGCCCCGGGCCGAAGTGCGGTCAGTAATCCCAGACGGCCGGTACGAAACGGAAGGCGTTGTTGTTGACCGCCACGTGGCAGACGGACGGGAACGGCAGGTGAGTGGCCACCAGTTGCTCGCCGCGTGCCGCCAGCTCTTTCAGGAGACGGATCCGGACGCGGGCTGTCAGCTCGGGGTCGTGGTCGAAGCCGTTGTGCCACTCGGGTTTGTCGAATCCGGGCTGGAACAGGGCATCGCCGGCGAACGTCAGCCGGTCTCCGCCGGACTCCAGGCGGACGATGCTGTGGCCGGGGGTGTGCCCGCCGGTGCGCTGCATCACCACTCCTGGCGCCACCTCGTACTCCGTCTCGAACGGCCGCAACTGGCTGCGGTACACGTCCAGGAACCGCGAGGCGGTCCTTCGAAGCACGTCCGGCACCGGCGCCGGCATGACGGTGCGGGAGAAATCGGGCGCGTCCCAGAACTCGGCCTCGGCGGCCGCCAGGTGGACCCGCAGGTCCGGGCGCAGCCGGCCCCTCAGCCCGTCGACGAGCAGCCCGCCGATGTGGTCCATGTGCAGGTGGGTGAGCACCACGTCGGTCACGGATGCGGGATCGATCCCGGCGGCCTCCAGTCGCATGGCCAACTGCCCAGCTCGCGGGAAGCCCGGAAACTCCGTCCCCAGCCCGGAATCGACGAGGATGGTCCGGCCACCGCTGCGCACCACGGCCACATTCAGTGGCCAGTCGCACACCTCCGGCGGCAGGAACATGTCACCGAGCCAGGCGGTCAGGTCAGGCTTGGCGGCGTTGGGGGCCAACGTCACGGTGGGTATCGGCATCACCCCGTCGCTGATCACCATCACGTCGATGTCGCCGACCTTCAGCGCGTAGCGCGACGGAACCAATTCGTCACGCCCCGGTGCATCGGGGTGTGCGATGTGGACATGGCTCATGTTGTTCTCCTCCTGAAAGAGAGTTGACCGAAGACATCGACAGCGCCATGAGTCACACCGTCCAGTCATCCACTAGGACCGGACGGCAGCCCGATTTGTGACATTCACCCTGCTTTATCCCTCGCCTTGCCCGACGGACAGCTGGGTGACGCGGAACTCGATGAGCTGGTTGCGCAGGCCACCGTGGACGCTTACGACGACGAGGAGCAGCTCACCTGCCTCTACACGGTGCCGGCCTCTGGCGGTCGCCCGGCCCGCTGTCGCCGAGCACGGCGTCTCGCGATCCGTCATCGAGCGCGCGATCCACACAGCCGAACTTCCCCTGGGCAGCACCCGCTTCACCCAGCTCATGCAGCACCTGCGCGCCGAACAGGCACAGCACCGGGCCCGGGAACATCCGGTCATCGACTGACGCCACGCCCAGTGCGGTCGCTGTCCGGCTCCCGCGCCGGACAGCACACCGCGTACCAGGTCATCACGGCTGACAGGTACCATATGGCGTGCAATAACCATTGCCGGAGGAATCTCCACGTGCTGAGCTCGATACCCACTGTGCCGGTGACCGAACGTCCGGCCATGCCTGAGCGTTCTGCCACCACGCAGGCCGGCGGTGACAGGCGCAACGTCAGAGGGCATCGCCGGGCGGCAACCGGGACCATCTCCTCGCCGTCCGCCCCGGCCCGCACGCCTGCGCTCGCGCTGCGGGGCGGGCATCTCGAGACGCAACTGCGGGGGACCCTGCACAAACCAGGAGCAGCACGCGCGCGATGATCGGCCGGGACGAGGAGCTGCGCACCCTGCGCGGGGTGTTGTCGGACGCGGCGGCGGGGCACGGCGATGCGCTGCTGGTCCATGGCACCGCCGGCGTCGGCAAGTCGGCTCTGCTGCGCACAGTCGGCGCCGAGGCCGCGGAAAGCGGTTTCAGGGTGCTGCGCACGTCGGGCGTGGAGACCGAGCAATGGCTGCCGTTCGCCGCACTGCAACTACTGCTGCAACCAGTCGCCCGGGGTGTCGAGAACCTGCCGGCCCCACACCGGCTGGCGCTGAGCGGCGCCCTCGGCGTCACGGAGACCGAGCCCGAGATATTCCGGGTGGCACTTGCCGTACTCGAACTGCTCGCCGACGCGGCCGAACGGCAGCCGGTCCTGCTGCTCGTCGACGACCTGCAGTGGATCGATTCGTCCAGCCGGGACGTGCTCAGGTTCGTGACCCGGCGCACCCGCGACTTCGCCATACTGGCCGTCTGCGCCGCCCGGATCGACTCCTCCGACTCGTACACCCCCAGCGCGTACCCGGACCTGCGTCTGGGACCGCTCGGCCGGACGGCCGCCGCCGAGCTGCTCGACGCCGGCGCGCCCGGCCTTGCGGCGCCGCTGCGCAAACTCATCCTGGAGCGCGCCGCGGGTAATCCGCTGGCCCTGGTCGAGCTGCCCAAGGCGGTGCAGGGCATGACCGCCCAGATGGACGGCCTGCCGCTGACCCAGCGACTGGAGGACGCGTTCGCCGCGCGCAGCGACTCGGCGAGCCAGGAGTGCCGCGCGTTCCTTCTGGCCCTGGCCACCGAGCCGACCGCGCCGCTGAACCGGCTGCTGGAAGTATCCACTCACCTCTTCGGCTCGGCGGTTTCCGTGGACGCAGTGCAGGAGGCGGTCGACGCGGGTCTGGTCACCCTGGTCGGCCGTACCCCCGAGTTCCGGCATCCGCTGATGCGCTCGGCGATCTACACCCGCGCCTCCGTCGCCGACCGGCTGGCCACCCACCGCGCCCTGGCAGCGGTCATGGAGGACACCCCCGAGCGCCAGCTCGCTCACCAGGCCGCGGCCACGATCGGCCCGGATGAGGAACTGGCCGCCCGGCTCGAGCGCTTCGCCGACACGTCGCAGGCCCGGGGCAAGGTGGCGGCGGCCGTCCCGGCCCTGCGCCAGGCGGCCGAACTCGTCCACGACGCGCAGCGCCGGACCGGCATCCTGGTCCGGGCGGCCGAGCTGTCCAGCGAGATCAACGACCGCGTCCAGACCCAGATGCTGCTGGACCGCACCGATATGAGCGTGCTGGGCCCGGTGGAGCGGGCCCGCCTCCTGGTCGTGTACGACAATGCCGCATTCGAACCGGACGAACCGCACCGGCGGATCCACGACATGGTCACCGCGGCGGCCGGCGCGTTCGACGCAGGGGGGGCGGACGTCGCCGAGAACCTGCTGTGGCGTGCCGCCGCACGATGCTTCTGCCAGGACGGCGACCCACAGGTCCGCGCTCAGACCGTGGCCGAACTGGACCGGTGGGACCCCGATCCGAACGCCCCCCACGTGCTGGTGGTGCGGGCCTACGCCGAGCCGTACCGGCACGGGGCGGACGTGCTCGTACGGCTGGACGGCCTCGAGCCGGATCGTGAGGACGGCCGGATACTGCACTTCCTCGGCGACGGCGCGATGGCCATGGGCGACATCAGCCGCGCCGCCCGGTATCTGGGGCTGGCGGCCGCGGCGTGGCGGTCGCAGGGCATGCTCGGGCTGCTCGCCCGTTCGCTGGCCGCCGGCTGGCCGCGGCTGTTCCTCGGTCAGCTCGACCGGGCGCGCGAGGACTCTGCTGAAGGGCTCGCTCTGGCCGAGGAGACCGGAGAGTGGATCGTGTGGCTCGCCCTGAAGGCGGCGGCCGGCCTGGTGGCGGCGCTGCGTGGTGAGGCCGAGGAAGCAGTGCGGTCGACCCGCGAACTGCGCGCCCACAGCCTGTTCGCCGACATGCCGTTCGTCACCGTGGTGGCGCAGCAGGTCGACGGGCTGCTCGCCCTTCTCGACGGGCGCGCAACCGAGGCATACGACATTCTCGCACGCACGTTCGATACGGCCGACCCGCACTACCACTCGGTGAGCCGCTGGCTGCTCGCGCCGGACCTGGCGGACGCCGCAGTGGCCGCCGGCACCGTGGAGCACGCCCGGGAACTGCTCGCCGAACTTCCCGAGCTGGCCAGTCGGCTGCCCTCGGAAATGATGACGGTCGCGCTCGCCTACACCGACGCGGTGCTGGCTCGGGACGACACAGCGGAGGAGCGCTACGCCGCAGCGCTTACCACGTTGCCGGCGAGCTGGACGCTGTCGCGCGCCCGGCTGCACCTGCACCACGGCCGCTGGCTGCGCCGACAGCGCCGCAACGTGGACGCCCGGAACCCGCTGCGCACGGCCCGCGACGAGTTCGACCGGATCGGCGCGCAGCCCTGGGCCGAGATGGCCCGCGAGCAGCTGCGTGCCACCGGCGAGTCGAGCGGTCGGCGGCACGCGCACACCAGCGAGCAGCTGTCGGCCCAGGAAATGCAGGTGGCCGAGCTGGCGGCGCAGGGGCTGAGCAACCGGGAGATCGGCCAGCGGCTGTTCATCTCGCACCGCACCGTCGGAGCCCACCTGTACCGGATTTATCCACGCCTGGGCATCACCAGCCGGGGCAAGCTCGCCGCGGCGCTCGCCGCCCTCCAGGAGGAATGAGCCGAGGGCAACGTGCCCGACGGCCCGGGGTGAACGGCCGGCGCATGGCCGGGCTGCCCACGGTAGTTGTCGCGTCAGCCGGTCAGCAGCGTGCCGAACAGCGTCGACATCGGCGCGTCTACCTCTGTTCTTGCGCAGTGCGCCGCCCTGAAGGACTCCGTTGGCAAATGGACAGGGCGGACATCCTGGCTCTCACTCTGGCTGGGAGTGGATCACTTGACCTGCGGGTCCGTGAGTCATAGCGCCCCCCATGGCCAGCGGTTCGTCCCTTTCCCAACGGAGTCCTTCAGGGCGGTGGTGAAGCGCATCTGAAGACTGCTCTTTCCCGCACCGTAGGCAGGGGTCCGCACTGTTGACCTCAGCTCATGGGGCGCTGCTGCCGCTCGATGTACTGCTGTACGTCGCTCAGGGGAGCCCCTCCGCATGACCGGCGAAGTAGGACCCGGACCAGAAGTGGCCGCTCCACAGGTATCGGCGGACGTGCGCGTCGTACTCCTTGCGCAGGAGGCGGGCGGATACGCCCTTGAGGCCGGGGGCCGGGCTCTTCGATGCCCCGCGTATGCCGCCCCCTCCAAGTCGCTGGTGACGTGCTCGGTGGGGATGTTTTCCAGCGCCAAGATGTCGCGATAGTGGGCGGTGCTGAGGAACGCCTCCGTGAGCTGGCGATGGTCGTCGTGGTCGAAGGGCCCCTCACTCGATCTTCAGGTGTTTGCGGGCCCGGCAGACCAACTGTCGAGCGTTGCCCTCGCTGGTCTGCACGATGGCTGCCACGAGGGCGTATGGGAAGTCGAAGGCTTCCCGGAGGATGTAGGCGGCCCGTTCTGTCGGGTTCAGCTTCTCCATGAGGAAGAGAACCGCGAAACCGAGCGTCTCGTCCTGCTCGGTGCCTGCCTGTGGGTCCAGGCTCGTGTCGACGGGTTCAGGCAGCCACGGCCCAACGTAGGTTTCCCGCCGCACCTGGGCGGACTGAGCGTAGTTGATCGCCAGGCGGATGGTCATGGTCATCAGGAACGCCGTTGTGGAACGGATGCCGGACCGGTCGACGATCTGCCATCGAAGCCACACCTCCTGAACGATGTCTTCGGCCTCTGCCCTGCTACCGAGCATCCAGTAGGCGAGGCCGATGAGCTTCGGGCGCACCTTGGCGAACTGCCGCGCGGCTTCGTCAGGCGCGGCTGGGTCCGCCGGCCCAGCGTTCTGCATAGTCGTTCCTTCGGATCTTCACCGGCATGCTGCGCATCACCCGACAAGGGGCGCCTTTCGGAACAAGGAACGTTACGGCGGCTCTCGCCTTGGAACCCAAAGGGACGGGCTGCTATTAAGCATGGGTAGTTCATTAATTATATGGAGTTGAGTCAAGGTTCCCCATCGACGTGTACGCGGTCACCTCGAGGCGGTCCATTCGCCCCACTTTGGGCAGCCTTTACGCTAAATCAGCGCGAACAGCGACTTCTATTTGAAACATTTGATAGATGACAATTTCCGTCTTTACCGGAAGGTCACTCCTGGCCCGGACATCTCGTGACGTAATTGTCCTGAGTGGCGGGATCCCTCCGTATCTGCCACGGCATTACCCACACCATGCAGGATGAGCCGACAGCGAGGCGCCGGCCCGGTGACCGGATCATGATTATCGCCTCCACGGACCCCGCTGTTACCTGAAACAAACGCGGGACCATCCTCCACTCGCGTCCCGGGCCCGAACATCGGTCATCTGACTGCGCGCCGTGCACGAGGGCATGGCCAGGGGTGGCAGGAGGCCGTGAGCGAGCCCTTCGTACGCCTTCCGGACAGACCCGCGGCACGGAGCCGCGCGCGGTCCGCAGCGGGTAGGGCCCGGGCCGATCGTGTCTGCTCACAGTCACGTGACTGATGCCTGAGATCTCAACCGGCCCCAGACTCGCAATAGCCTGATCCAGCGGAGCAGGTGACGAAGTACGTGACGAAGTACCGAACCAACCGTCGCGCAATTCACGGCGCTGTGCGGGTACCGATCAGTACCCGCCAGGGGGAGACGGGAGGGGACGAATCGATGGCTCGGCCTGGCGCGCGGTCTCGACGGCCGGTTCCTCGGCCCGGTTGCACAACGCCGAATACCACCAGGACACCCTGCCGGGCTTTCAGGATCAGGCGGATTCGTCTTGATGTCTACGTCTGTGCCTGAACCGAGACCAGAGATGCAACACCAATAGCGATGAGGAGTAAGTAATTATGGTGCAGCCTGTCACAGGGTTTCCCGGGGTGACCCTGGAAAGCGATGTACGGTGCCGGTTGCGTGACGGTGTCGAACTGCTCGCGGACGTATACCGCCCGGACGCGGCAGGAGGTCCCTATCCCGTTCTGCTGCAGCGCACCCCGTACGGGAAGCAGGGCGCCCAGTCGGAGACGGCGTTCGCGCACCCGGCCTGGTATGCCCATCAGGGGTTCATCGTCGTCGTCCAGGACGTACGGGGGCGGTATGCGTCCGGGGGCGAGTTCTACCCGTTCCGTGACGAGGGCCGTGACGGCCACGACGCCGTGGAGTGGGCGGCCGGCCTGCCCGGGTCGAACGGCCGGGTGGGTATGTACGGGTTCTCCTACGCCGGGTTCACCCAGCTCCTGGCCGCGGTCGAGCAGCCGCCCAGCCTGGCCGCGATCAGCCCGGCCCTGACGGGCTCCCAGGCCTACGAGGGATGGACCCACAACAAGGGTGCCTTCGCCTACGGGTTCAACGCCTTCTGGGCCGCCTACCTGGGCATCGCCGAAGCGGTCCGGCGCGGCGACCAGGAGCGTATCGGTGCGCTCAGCGGCGCCCTGATGCACGCACCGGACAACTTCTGGATGGATCCGGAGACCTTTCCCGCTCTCGACCGGGACATCACGCCCTACTACTTCGACTGGATCGAGCACCCCACGTACGACGACTACTGGGCACGCTGGTCCATCGACAGCGACTACAGCCGCATCCAGGTGCCCGGATTGCATGTGGCCGGTCTCTACGACGTGTTCGTGTCGGGGACCAAGCGCAACTTCGTCGGACTCCGCAACGGCGCGGGCAGCCCCGAGGCCGCCGCCCGGCAGAAGTTCGTGGTGGCACCCTTCCACCACATGCCCTGGTACCCCGTCGCCCAGGTGGAGGACGGTGTCGCGGACTCCAAGGCCGTCGACGACTGTCAGGTGCGGTTCTTCACGGAGACGCTCAAGGAGACGGGCACCGGCACCTTCGAATCTGCGGTCAGTACCTACGTCCTCGGCGCGGGCTGGCGTGACTTCTCGGCCTGGCCTCCGCAAGAGGCACGGATGGAACGGCTCTTCCTGCACTCGCAGGGACGCGCCAACACCCGCTTCGGCGACGGCACCCTGGACGCCCGGACGCCGGGTGAGGAGTTGCCCGACCTCTACATCTACGACCCGAACGCGCCGGTCATGAGCGCGGGTGGCCATTCCTGCTGCGTCGAGGAACTGACGCCGATGGGCCCGGCCTGCCAGTGCCAGCGTGAGAACGTCAAGGGCGTGCTCGTCTACACGACCGCTCCGCAGGAGCGGGATGTGGACGTGGTCGGCGATGTGACACTGACCCTCTACGCGGCCTCCTCGGCCACCGACACCGACTGGACCGCGCGCCTGTGCCTGGTCGACGAGGACGGCTGCTCGCGCAACCTGCAGGAGGGCATTGTGCGGGCCGCCTTCCGCGAGTCCCTGACCACGCCCCAGCCCATCACCCCGGGCGAGGTCTACAAGTACGTCATCGATCTGGGTCCGGTGTCGGCTCGCGTTCCGGCCGGGGCACGCCTGCGCATCGACGTCACGAGTTCGGACTTCCCGCAGTGGGCGCGGAACTCCAACTCCAGTTACCCCGGCGACGGAGTGCCTCAGGTGGCCACCCAGACCGTCCTGCACACGGCGGAGTATCCCTCCCACCTCACGCTGCCGATGCTCCCTGCATAGAAGCAGCATCTCAACCGATCAAGGAACATGAGGGCTGAGTGTCCGGGTGACCCTCAGACTCCACGCGCACAAAGGCAGGGCCTCTCGGTAGCTCAGGGATGGGAATCCAAGCCGAGTGATACCGGGAGGCCCCCTTTCGCCCGCCCCCTGCACCCAGGGCGGCGGGAAGCTGACCGGCGAGGACGACATCAAGGGCATCCTGCGCCCGGGCTACTACGGCGACCTGGCCGTCCTCTCCGACGACTTCTTCACCGTGCCGGAGCAGGACATCCCGCACGTCGAGTCCCTGCCGACCCTCGCAGGCGGCCGCATCGTCCACGCTGTCGGCGAATTCGAGGGCCTGGACGAGGAGCGCCCCCGCGATCAGCCCGCAGTGGAGCTCAGTCGCTCACTTCGGCGGCTACCGGGCCACCGCCAAGCCCAGCATCTCCGGCGCCCGCCAGGCCGAACTCCACGGCCAGGCCGTCGCCGAATCCGAGCAGCACCGCCAGTGGCGCGCCCAGCGCGGATTCAACCCCGTAGAGCCCACCGAGATCTTCGACACCCGCTTCGTCCCCTGATCCCGGGACTCCAGCCCCTCACCGTCTCGCGTCGGCGGGAACACACGTGCCCGCCGACGCGGAGCGCGTTCCCCCCATCCCCCGTAACAAGAAACCCATCCCTATGAGCGACCCCAACGCACCCTCCTTGGCCTTCCGGCGCAGCTCCCAGGAGTTCCTGCTGACCTTCGTCCTGCTGTTCGGCGTGACGACCATCGTGCGGTGGGTCATCGGCCCGTCCGCGGTCTCCGAGGCGATCCCCGGAATCCGCCTGAAGCTGCTCGTCGTCGGCGTGGCCGCCGGGCTGCTGGCCACCGGGCTCATCCTCAGCCCTCCCGGCAAGCAGTCCGGCGGACACATGAACCCGGCGATCTCCTTCGCCATGTGGCGCTTCGAGGTCTTCCCCGGCGCGGCGGTGGCGCCGTACATCGTGGCCCAGCTCGCCGGATCCCTGCTCGGCGTGCTCGCGGCGCGGGGCGTGTGGGGCAGCGCCGTCGGCGCTCCTCCGGTGGCCCATGCCGCCCTGCAGCCTGCACCCGGCTGGTCGGCCACGGGGCTCTTCCTGGCGGAGACGGCGTCCACCGGCGTCATCGTGCTCCTCGTGGGGCTGTTCCTGTCGGTGCACCAGCTGACGCGCTTCATCCCCTATCTGGTGGGCGTCCTCGTCTGCCTGTGCATCGTCCTGCTGGGCACGAGCACCGGCGGCAGCCTCAATCCCGCCCGCCAGTTCGGCCCGGCGCTGGCCGCCGGGCAGTTCGGCTTCCTGTGGGTCTATCTCCTGGCCCCCATGGCCGGCGCCGTCCTGGCACCGGTAGTACGGGATCTGCTTCCCGGACGCCGCCGGGTGCCCGCCCACCAGCTGCACGACGCCGACGGGCCGCCGCTGCACAACCCCGCGACCCGGTCAACTTCTCGGCCGTAAAACGACCGAGCCTGTTGACTCAGTCATCTACGCCTTGCCGCGCTCACCGACTGCCCCCTACGGCAGGGCGGTCACAAATCGCATCCACCAGCAAAAAGGGAGGTGTTCAGGCCTTTTGTGGTACGGGTCCGTTGACGAGAACCCACGCCGAGCGTGCACGGTTGCGCACGTTGACCCCGGCGGCGTGATCGGCGGGGCCGGCGAGCCCGCACCGACGACAACAGATCCTCTTACCGCAGCCTGAACGCAGACCCGGACCGCGGGACCATCGTGTCCTGACGTACCGTCAGGCACCTCCGGACCCGACAACGTCACAGCACCCCTTATCCATCAAGAACAAACGTCGAAGTTTTGAACTACCTGTTGTGAGAAGTGCGACGATGAATGAGACCCAGGCCGAGGCCACCGTAGAGATCCTGTCCCCCCGCGACGTGCCCCTGGGGGGCCCCCGGGCGATGAACGTACGGCGCACCCTGCCGCAGCGATCCCGATCGCTGATCGGTGCGTGGTGCTTCGCCGACTACTACGGCCCGAACGAGACAGCAGTCACCGGCGGCATGGATGTCGCACCCCATCCCCACATTGGGCTCCAGACCGTCTCCTGGCTCTTCAAGGGTGAGATCGAACACCGCGACAGCCTGGGGACGCACTCGACAATCCGCCCCGGCGAGCTCAACCTCATGACCGGCGGACACGGCATCTGCCACTCGGAGGTCTCCACCGCGAGCACCGACGTCCTGCATGGCGCGCAGCTGTGGGTGGCACTCCCGGACCAGTACCGGGACACCGGCCCCGACTTCCACCACTACGTCCCGCAGGCCGCCGCCCTTGACGGAGGCGAGGTCAAGGTGTTCCTGGGCTCCCTCGCCGGTGACACCTCACCGGTCCCCACTTTCAGCCCCCTTCTCGGCGCCGAACTTCGTCTGGACCCCGGTGCGACCGTCACCCTCGCGGTCGACCCCACCTTCGAGCACGGCCTCCTCGTCAACAGTGGGGACGTCTCCCTGGCCGGCACTCGGCTGAGCCCGTCCCATCTCGGCTACCTCCCCGTCGGCAGAGACACCTTGACCGTGACCAACCACTCGGACGCACCCGCGGTGACTCTGTTGCTCGGCGGGCCCCCCTTCGGCGAGAAGATCCTCATGTGGTGGAATTTCGTCGGCCGTACCCAGGAGGACATCGAGAAGGCCCGCGAGGACTGGATGAACGGCTCCCGGTTCGGCGAGGTGATCGGGTACCCGGGAGATCCCCTTCCCGCGCCCGAACTCCCGCGGGTGCCGATGAAGCCGCGAGCCTGAGACGCCCCCGTAGACCTCGTCCCCCGCGACCCGGCCCACGCGGTGCCCGGCGTCAAGGAACCGGCCGATCATGCGGGCGGCCGGCTCCGGCTCGGTCGCGAAGACGGTGTCCTCACCCAGCCCGGCGGCCCGGCAGCGGCCCGGGTCGCACGTCCACGAGCGCGGGCTGTTGTTCCTGGCCTCCGGCCTCCTCGTCTCCGAGTTGCCACAGGCGGGGTGTGGCGGTCATGTACAGGCGTCGCAGGGACGGGATGCCGGTGTTGTCGTGGACGACCGCCCACGACTTGCTGATCTCGTGCCCGATCACGTTTCCGCATTCACGCCGCTTCCAGCCCGTCCCGCCCGGTGCCCCGGACAAGGCGGGCCTACCGGAGGTCACGGCGGTCGAGGCGGTGGCGGCGCTGGCAGTCCTCGTGCAGGCGGGTCAGGCGCTGGTGGAAGTCGGTGTGCCGTCCGGTGTGGGCGTATGCGTCGCGCAGGTCCGCGAGGAGGGGCCTGCACAGTGCCAGCTCCAGGTACAGCGCCCAGGTCGTGATCGTCCCCGGCTGCGCGGCCATAGATTGGTAGCTGCCAAGGTGTGCACACTTCGTTAAGGTGGTGTGCATGACGGAGACGACCTACTCGATCGTGGAAGCCCGCGCCCGCCTGGGCGCCATCGCGCGCGCGGTCAGCGCCACCCGTGAACCGGTCGCCATCACCGACCATGGCCAGACCGTCGCCGTACTGGTCAGCCCCGCCGACGCCCTGGAACTCCAGGAACTACGGGCCCTGGCCGCCTACCGCGCCCGCCAGGCCCGCGGCGAGGACGCCGGCATCCCGCACGACGAGGCGTACCGCCGCGTGTTCGGCGGAGCTGAGGCGTGAGCTACGAGGTCATCTGGGAGCCCGAGGCCCTCGCCCAGGCGGCGCGGTTGGCCAAGGAGGACCCCGACGGGGTACGGCAGGTGTTCACCGCGGTCGACCGCCTCGCCGACAACCCCCGGCCCGACGGCGCGTTCGGCAGCGCCGACCTGCTACGCATCCATGTCGGCCACTACCGCGTCATGTACGAGATCGACGACCGGCAGATCCGCGTCAGCGTCATCCACCTCGGCCGCGTACGCTGAGCAGCCGCACAAGGTAGTCCGTCGGCTCGTCACCGGACGCCCGGCTAGGAGGTCGCGCAGATAGGCGCGGTGGGGAGCCCTGGGCGAAACAGGCACAGGTCCTGGGCGATCAGGCAGTTGTCACGCTCTGTGATTTCCCGGGGTCTGCCGTGAACGGAGTGGCTGTACGCCTGGCCGACGAGATGGAGGGGGTCCGGGGCTTGCTCAGATCGCTGGAGCAGCCATCGAGGCGCGAGTTGCGGCAGTGATGAGAATTTCGTGGGGCACCCGCGCTGCGGCGGCAAGGGCGCGACCCACCGGGTAGGCGTGGGCGCCTGCTGGGAGATTTCCGCGGCGCCCGCTGAGTACCACGTCGATGGAGCCCGTGCTGCTGTGCGATTCCGTGGTTCTGTCCAATCGCCGAAGTGTTTGGCGGGCGACTGCCTCCGCGCTGTCGTACAGGGTGGTTCCGGTGGGCAGGCTCTGCAGTATCTCTGGCGCCACCAGGGGGTAGTGCGTGCATCCCAGCACCACGGAGTTGCAATTCTGGGGGGTCCGCTTTGCCGCGTCGGCGATCGCTTCCGCTGCTGCGGCCATGTCTCCGTGGTCGATCGCCTCGGCCAGACCAGGGCATGCGACACGCGCGACAGGCCGGCCGTTTGCGAAGTCCGCGATCAGGCGATCCTGGTAGTCACTCGCCGTGGTCCGGACGGTTGCCCACACGGCGATGCCTTGGGCGGCCGCTGCGGCCGACTTCACGGCGGGCACGGTTCCGATCACAGGCACACGGGGTTCGAAACTCTCGCGCAGAGCGTCGATCGCGGTGACGGTGGCGGTGTTGCAGGGGACCACGATGGCCTCCGCGCCCCGCTGGACGGCCAATTGGGCGGCACTGAACAGACGGTCCGTGACGAAGGAGGCCGTTCTCGATCCCCAGGGGGCGCCGTCGGGGTCCAGGAACAGAAGCAGATCGAGTTCCGGGGCGAGGTGCCGAAGCCATCCTGTGGTGGAAAGGAGGCCAAGCCCTGAGTCGATCAATGCCACCATCATGGGAGTCAAGTTACCAGCCGACCACTGGCGCAGATGGCGGTCCGTCACGGGCGGCGGCGGGGGCGGCCCTCCCAGCGGTGAGTGGTCCACGCTCGGCGGATCAGGCTGCGCACGGTGATGATGGTGTCGGCGAGGTCGAAGAAGGCGTCGATGACGGTGGCCCGGCGTTCCTAGCAGCGGGCGAGGCGGTGGAAGGCGTTCTGCCAGGCGTGGGTGCGTTCGACGTGCCACCTCTGGCTTGCCTGAAGGGGTGCCTTCTCGCCCTTGTGCGCGATGCGGCCGTGCAGGCCGCGTTCGTGGAGCAGGGTGCGGGTCTTGTCCGAGTCATAGCCGGCGTCCAGATGCACGGTGACGTCTTCGGGCAGCGGTCCCAAGTTTTCCAGGCGGTCCAGGGTCGGGGCGAGCAGCGGGGAGTCGTGACGATTCGCTCCTGCCAGCACACGGCCAAGTGGGATTCCATAACCATCCGTCATACCTGAGCGTTTCAATCCCTGTTTGCCGCGATCTACCGGTGAGCGGCCTGCGACCTCACCGCCGCCGGGGGCTTTGGTGATGGAACCGTCGACGGCGATCTGATCGAGGACGAGGCCGACGATCCGGTCGTAGGACTCTAGGTGGACGGTGTCCCTCGGCCTCGCCCAGCTCGCCAACGGCATCGAGGTCTCCAAGACCGTGCTGATGGCCGGTTCGGTGGTCCTGACGATCCCCGTGGTAGTTCTGTTCTTCGCCGCCGAGCGCCTGCTCACCGAGGGGCTCACCAGCGGCGCGGACAAGAGCTGAGGGGACGGGGAACGATCATGTCGGGGAACCAGGCGAGCGCCGGACACCTGCTGCGGCTGATCCGCCGGGGCGACGCCAACACACGCGGCGACCTGCAGAGAGCCACCGGGCTGTCGCGCTCCACCGTCGGTCTCCGGCTGGAGCAGCTGTACCGGGCCGGCTGGCTGCGTGATGTGGCGGGCACCTCGACCGGTGGCCGCCCGTCCGCCCGGATCGAGTTCGACCCGACGCACGCCGTCGTGATCGCCGTCGACCTCGAGACCCCGGCACGCCCGCGCCGCCGTACTGGACCTCGCGGGCACGGTGCTCGCGGCCCGGTCCGGAGACGTGCTGATCGGCGACGGGCCCGTCGCCGTCCTCGACACCCTGGCCGGCTGGTTCGCACCGCTGCTCGCCGAGGCGGGCGCCGAACCCACGGATGTGTGCGGCATCGGCCTGTCCGTCCCCGGACCGGTCGACTTCGCCACGGGCCGCGTGGTCCAGCCCCCGATCATGCCCGGCTGGGACGGCTTCCCCAACATCAGGCAAGGTACCGGTCCACGACGGCGGCGCAGATCCCGGGGACGGTGAAGATCTTCAAATGGGCTCATGGCCAGTTCCAGCCCATCGCCGGGCAGGTCGTCCTCCGGGTTGCGCCAGCGCAGGCCGCCCTCGATATAGATCTCGCGGCGCCGGATCGTCTCCCGCAGCGCCACCAGGACGCACAGCTCGTACGGAATGCGTTCGGTCTTCCCCTTGTCGTCGACGACCGCCTCGCGCCAGTCCTTGCGTACGACGCCGTCCATCGGCACCTCGTCGGCAGCGTCGTAGAACCGGGTCTTGCCGTCGACCTCCGCGTACTTCTCCAGCAATTTCATCGCGTCCATCACCGGCCGGTAGGCGGTGTTGTTGCACTTGATGCCCAGCGTCCTCAGCAGGGGCGGCAGCATCTGCCGGTAGTACGAGCTGTACGACGACCGAAGGGTGGTGCGGACCTTGGCCTTGAAGACCTTCTCGTTCGCCTTGGCCTCGGCCACCAGGTCGCGCAGCGTTCTCCCCAACTACCGGGTACAGCGCTGTGCGCACCGCCTCGTCCGGCTTGCCGATCGCCGCGTCGGCAAGCTTGAAGAGGATGCCCTCCTTGCCGCGGACCTTCTTCAAGCTCCGCCGTCAGCTGTTTCTCCACCCGCCGCTCGGCGCGGGCGTTGATCTTGTGGACCAGAGCCACCAGCAGCTCCACCAGCGCATCCGTGATTTCCGCCTGGCGGGAGGAGCACAGCGCCGCGAGCAGCGTGATCCGTACATCCTCGGCGGTGTCGCGGAAGTCTGAGGGGAACAGCCCCTCGGGGAGGCCAAGCTTGCGTACGTCGTTCAGCTTGGTGATCTCGGTCAGCAGCGATTCCAGACCGACCGCTCCCGGGTCGCGCTTGAGCGCGGCCAGCAGGACGGCGCCGCGCCGCCTGCGGCCGGTCGCCATAGCTGTAGGATCTCGCGGCTGGTGTCGGAGACCGCCCTCGTGACCTGCAGTTTCTTCCGCAGTCTCACGGCGTGTCGGACAGCGGAGTCTCAGCTTTGTGTCATTTCCTCGGCGGTCTGTCTTGATCGGAGCAGACCGTCGGGCTTGTGACCTGAGCTGTCGCGCGCCTTCCGAGTCGGCAGTGCGGGCACGCGTCGACGCCGTCGGCGAGGGCCTGCCGACCTGGTCGCGGGCTGCCGGAGCGGAACCCGCGTGGATAAGTCTCCGGGTGTGTGACGCGCTCGATCGCGCCGTGCAGCCGATGAGCTTTCCTGAGCTCCGCTCCGGATGGGTGGATCAGCGCAGTCCGGCGAAGAGATCGTTCTCGGGTACGGCCGCGCCGGTGGCGTCCTGGACACGTACGAAGGTCTCCATGCCCATCAACTCGCCGAACCTCTCCTTGCCCATCTTGAGGAAGAAGATGTTCTCGCCCTGGCTGGCGTGCGCGGCCAGCGCGTCGAACTTCTGACCGCTGAACGCGGTGGTGTCCACCCACGTGGTGATCTCATCGTCGAGGAGGCCGATCTCGGCCATCGCGGCGGCCTCGGCAGGATCCGGCTCCGGCATGTCCGGATGAAACTCGCGCATGATCTCCCCGAACCGCTGCATCCCTGAGCGGGGCATCGTCGTCCAGTACACCTTCGGCGTCAGCTCGGTCATCTCCAGCGCCGCCATCGTGATGCGGTGGGCCTGGATGTGATCGGGGTGGCCGTAGAAGCCGTTCTCGTCGTAGGTGACGACCACATCAGGTCGGTAGTGCCGCATGAGTTCCGCGAGTCGGGCCGCGCCTTCCTGCACGGGGGTCTGCCAGAAGGACCCGGGGGCGTCGTTGCTCGGCCAGCCCATCATCCCGGAGTCGGCATAGTCCAGCATCTCCAGATCGCTGACCTTCAGGACGTCACGGCTCGCCTCGAGTTCTTGACGGCGCATCAGGGCGACCGCCGCCGGATCGTGCCCGGGATCGCCCGGCTTGACACCCCCCGGTCCGTCACCGCAACCGCCGTCGGTACACGTCACGAGAACCGTGCGGATGCCTTCCGCCGCGTACCGCGCGAGGACCCCTCCGGTTCCGGTGGCCTCGTCGTCGGGGTGGGCGTGTACTGCCATGAGCGTCAAGGGCCGGTCAGTCATGAAACAGTCCTCCTGCAGAAATACGTCTTGGTCCGACTGCGCGGCGGGCGTACCGCTCCTGGGGCCCGGATCCTGGTGGGGCGGACGACCCTCTGGTCTCCGTGTTCCCCGCCCGTGCGGCGCCGGTCCCTCGGTCGATGCAACCGTGCCGGCCGGACCGGCTGTTCCCGGCGCGGCCGCTTGGCCTTCCAGGCGTCGGCGTTTCAACGCGAACGAGGTACAGGCGCGCCCATTGTCCTGTCCCACTGCGTCTGGCGTGCGGTGGGCTGCTGACCTGCGCGGTTGCCAGGTCGTTTGAGAGCGCCAGTGGGCAGCGCTCTCAAACGACCTGGACTTCGCGGAAGTCTCGTTCGTGATAGATGGAGGGAGCGCCGTCAAAATCGCCAACGGTATCCGTCGGAGATCGCCGTCTCCGTGGTGCTGCGATGTGGAAAGCCCCGAACCCGCCCTCGCCGCCTCGGATCTGCACGTGGTGATGTGCTGTGCGATGTGCACCGTTACCTGTACGCGGTACTGAGCTGCACTGTTAATTGGGGAGTCGAACCCCCGCGTTGCTCTTCACGCGCCAGGAGTGGGCTGGAAAACCGCCAGCCCTCGGTGTGTGCACGCCTCCGAAGCTGCTACCTGCTCCACATCATCCCAGCTTGCTGGACTACTCAGTCCAGCAAATCGACCTCCCAGTTCTCGGCAACGGGTGAAACGAGGGCCACGGACGGCGGATGAAAAGTGAGCCACTCTGCGATCTCTTGATCATCCTGACTTCACTGGTTCTGAA
>NZ_JBSFDW010000043.1:0-65239 GCF_053594115.1 Streptomyces sp. NPDC001970
CCTTGCCTCCCCGCGAGATGGAACCGAACCACCGCCAGACTGCCCGAACAAACAAGATCACCAAGGACAGTCACCGAATCCGCCAACAAAGTCCTGAAGGCGCGGGTTTCCTGCGTCGGTGGCTGGGCCCCGACGCAGAGGACCAGCCCGGCCCTGTTGACGACGTTCAACGCGCCGACGTGGTCGGCGTGCGCAAGGAACCCGCATGCGGTGCATGCGAACTTCGCTTGCGTGGTGCGGTTCTCCTTCGCGACGTGCCCGCACTGCGGACAGGTGCGGGAGGTGTTGCGGGCGTCCACTGCGATCACGTGGCGACCGGCGCTTGCAGCCTTGTTCGCCAGGATCGACAGGAAGATGCCCCAACCCGTGTCCAGAATGCTGCGGTTCAAGCCCGCTTTCGCGCTCGCGCCGTTCGGCAGGAACGCGCCCTCTCTCCCGGGGTCGGGCTTGGCCTTGGGGGTGCGGGTCATGCCTGCTGTGTTCAGCCGCTCGTGGGCGATCACGTCGTGATCGCGCACAAGGTCCAGCGCGGCCTTGTGGTGGTGGTCGAGCCGCTGCCGCCGGATCTTGGCATGCAGCTTGGCGACCCTCCGGACCACCGCCCGATGCTTCTTCGTCCGGCGCTTCGTGCGCTTCCGGAAAGCCGAAAGGTGGCGCTGTGTCTGGGCCAGCTTCTCGGCGGCAGCTTGAAGGAATCGCGGGTTGGCGATGTGCTCACCGTTGCTGGTGGTGAGGAAGTGCGTGACACCCATGTCGATGCCGACGATCGACCCTGTGGCCGCGAGCGGCTCGGCGGGCACCTCGTCACAGGCGAGGATCACGTACCAGTGCCTGCCTTCGCGTTTCACCGAGATCGTCTTCACCCGGCCGCGCACGGGCCGGTGCTGGTGCACGGATGTGCCCGACACCTTGGAGGCGTACGCGGGTCTGGGTGTCGTGCGGGGTGGAGTCCCAGCGGCAGCCGTCCCCGTCCTTCGGGAACACCACCGTGTCGAAGTGGCCGATGCCCTTGAACCGGGGGTAACCGGGTGTCTGAGCAGCCTTGATGCGCCGGAAGAACGCGGCGAACGCCTTGTCCAGCCGACGCAAGGTGGCCTGCTGGCTGGAGAACGACCAGCGGCCTTGACGCTCCGGGTCACACGCCCGGATCTCCTTGAGCTGAGCCGACTGGGCCCCGTAGCGGACGGTGGTCCTGGAGGCGTGCCGGAAGACGTCACGCCGCTCCTGAAGTGCGCCGTTGTATAGCGAGCAGTGATCGCGCAGCATCTCCGTCAATGCCTGCACCTGCCGGGCCGTGGGACGGAGCCGGAACTTGTATGCACGCATCATCCAGCCCACCCCCTTCACACGATCAAAGCCGGTACGGCCAACCAACCTACTGGGCACCACTGACAATGGTGCAGATCATGCAGAAAGCCGAGGTCTGAACAGTTGCGAGAAGCGATTCTGCCGCGGGTCATGGCTTCGCGGCCGGGTGCGGCAAGCTCGGCGCCGCGCTGGGGACGTTCCTCTTCCCCGTACTGCTGACGGCCGTCGGAGAGAGCGCGCTGCTGTACGGCATCGCCGCGACCGGTGCGCTGGCCTTCGTGGTCACCCTGGTCTTCCGCATCGAACCGGCCGGCCGCTCGCTCGACGAGCTCTCCGGCCGGGAAGCGGCAGCCGTGGCCCCCCGTGTGACCCCGCCGTAGTGCGCCCGCGTACGGCGGGCCGACGGCGAACCGCCGAATCGAGCCAAGCGGGTCCTGCGCCCCGCTGCCCGATTGCGCCGATACTGGCAGGACCGGGCGTGCACCCCGACGCCGGCCCGTCCGACCTGAGCAGACCGCACAGAGTGATCGTTACCAGTCTCATCAGGAGGTTCCCATGAGGATGCTCATCAATGTGCCCGAGACGGTCGTCGCCGACGGCCTGCGGGGACTGGCCGCCGCGCATCCCGAGCTGACCGTCGACGTCGAGAACCGGGTCGTGCTGAGGGGTGACGCGCCCGTCGCCGGAAAGGTGGCGGTGGTGTCCGGGGGCGGGTCCGGACACGAGCCGTTGCACGGGGGGTTCGTCGGTCCGGGGATGCTGTCCGCGGCATGCCCGGGCGAGGTGTTCACGTCTCCGGTGCCCGACCAGATGGCACGGGCCGCCGCCGCCGTGGACAGCGGGCCCGGAGTCCTGTTCGTCGTCAAGAACTACACCGGCGACGTCCTCAACTTCGACATGGCGGCCGAGCTCGCCGAGGACGAGGGCGTCCAGATCGCCAAGGTGCTGGTGAACGACGACGTGGCGGTGACGGACAGTCTGTACACGGCGGGCCGCCGCGGAACCGGCGCGACGCTGTTCGTGGAGAAGATCGCGGGCGCGGCGGCCGAGGAGGGCGCGCCGCTGGAGCGGGTCGAGTCGATCGCCCGCGACGTGAACGCGCGGTCGCGAAGCCTCGGCGTGGCGCTGAGCGCGGTCACGACACCGGCCAAGGGAAGTCCTACGTTCGACCTCCCGCCGGGCGAACTGGAGTTGGGCATCGGTATCCACGGCGAGCCGGGCCGGGAGCGTCGGCCGATGATGACGTCGCGAGAGATCGCGGATTTCGCGGTGAACGCGGTCCTGGAGGACCTCGCGCCGTCCAGCCCGGTCCTCCTGCTCGTCAACGGCATGGGCGCGACGCCGCTGCTGGAGCTGTACGGCTTCAACGCGGAGGTGCACCGCGTGCTCGGCGAGCGGGGCGTACCCGTGGCCCGTACGCTCGTCGGGAACTACGTCACCTCGCTCGACATGGCCGGCTGCTCGGTGACGCTCTGCGCGATGAACGAGGAGCTGCTGCGGCTGTGGGACGCGCCCGTGCAGACCCCGGCGCTGCGCTGGGGGCGCTGACCATGGCAGAGGGTCAGGGAACACGCGTACTGGACACCGGGTTCTTCCGCCGCTGGATGTCCGCCACCGCCGCCGCCGTGGACCGTGAGGCCGCGCACCTCACCGAGCTGGACTCGGCGATCGGCGACGCCGACCACGGCACCAACATGCAGCGCGGGTTCACCGCCGTCACGGCCGTTCTGGACAAGGAGGCACCCGACACCCCGGGAGCCGTACTCGTCCTGTCGGGACGGCATCTGATCTCGACGGTCGGCGGAGCCTCCGGGCCGCTCTACGGAACCCTGCTGAGGCGTGCGGGCAAGGCGCTCGGCGACGCGACCGAGGTGTCGCAGGAACAGCTCGCCGACGCCCTGCGCACGGGTGTCGCCGCGGTCGCGCAGCTCGGCGGCGCGACCGCGGGTGACAAGACGATGCTGGATGCGCTGGAGCCGGCCGTGGAAGCGCTGGGCGAGTCGTTCGCCGCCGCCCGGGAGGCCGCCGAGCAGGGGGCGCTCGCGACCGTGCCGATGCTGGCGCGCAAGGGCAGGGCCAGCTACCTGGGCGAGCGCAGCATCGGGCACCAGGATCCCGGCGCCACGTCCTCGGCGCTGCTGATCGCCGCCCTCGGCCAAGCGGTGTCGGGGGACGAGGCGGCTGCGGCGGAGGCGTCGTGAGCCTCGTCGGGATCGTCCTCGTCTCGCACAGCGCACAGGTCGCCGCTTCCGTCGCCGAGCTCGCCCGCGAGCTCGCGGGCGGCGACGCGGCGGCCCCGGTCGCGCCCGCCGGCGGCACTCCGGACGGGGGGCTCGGCACCAGCTCTGAGCTCATCACGACGGCCGCCGAGGCCGTGGACCAGGGAGCCGGCGTCGCCGTCCTGGCCGACCTCGGCAGCGCCGTGCTGACGGTGAAGGCGCTGCTCGCCGAGGGCGACGAGCTGCCGCAGGGCACCCGGCTGGTGGATGCGCCGTTCGTCGAGGGCGCGATCGCCGCGGCCGTCACGGCGTCCGCCGGCGGCGACCTCGACACGGTGGAAGCGGCGGCCACGGAGGCGTACGCGTACCGCAAGGTGTGACCGTGCGCATCCGTGCGCGACTTGTGATGTACCTGGTCAAAGCACTAGTGTCGCACCGCCTTGGTGAACGGGAAACCGGTGCGGTACCGGTGCGGCCCTCGCCACTGTGATCGGGAAGTCCGGCTCCATCCGCAAGGAAGCCACTGGACCACCGCGGGAGACCGCGGCGTCCGGGAAGGCGGAGCCTGGGCGGCAGCCTGTGTTATCTGGGGGAGAGACCCCCAGGCCCCCTCCCGTCAGCCAGGAGACCGGCCAAGGCGCGTTGTCCATCCACGAGGTGCTGGAGAGGGTCTCCCAACCATGCATATAGCCGAGGGGTATCTGCCCCCGTTGCACGCGGCCGCCTGGGGCGCCGCGTCCGCCCCGTTCGTCGTTCACGGCGTGCGGGCGCTCACCCGCGAGGTCAAGTCCCATCCCGAGTCGACTCTGCTGCTCGGCGCGTCCGGTGCGTTCACCTTCGTTCTTTCGGCGCTCAAGATTCCCTCGGTGACGGGCAGTTGCTCCCATCCCACCGGCACGGGTCTGGGCGCGATCCTGTTCCGGCCGCCGATCATGGCGGTGCTGGGCACCATCACCCTGCTGTTCCAGGCACTGTTGCTCGCGCACGGCGGGCTCACCACACTCGGCGCCAACGTCTTCTCCATGGCGGTCGTCGGACCGTGGGCCGGATATGCGGTGTACCGGCTGCTGCGGCGGTCCGGACTGCCGCTGATGGTGAGCGTGTTCTTCGGCGCGTTCGTGGCGGACCTGTCCACGTACTGCGTCACCAGCGTGCAGCTGGCGCTGGCGTTCCCCGACCCGAGCAGCGGCTTCCTCGGCGCGCTCGGCAAGTTCGGCGGCATCTTCGCGGTCACCCAGCTCCCGCTGGCGGTCAGCGAGGGGCTGCTCACCGTGCTGGTGATGCGTCTGCTGGTGCAGTCGAGCACGGGTGAGCTGACCCGGCTCGGTGTGCTGCTGCAGGGCGGGAACACGACGGAGGCGGTCGTCCGATGAGCCGTAATGCGAAGATCAACACGCTGCTGCTGGCGATCGTGGCGGCGCTGGCCGTACTTCCGCTCGTCCTGGGTCTCGGGGACGGCGAGGAGGTGCCGTTCACCGGTGCCGATGCGCAGGCGGAGGCGGCGATCACCGAGCTCGAGCCGGATTACGAGCCCTGGTTCAGCCCTCTGTACGAACCGCCGTCGGGCGAGATCGAGTCGGCGCTGTTCTCGCTGCAGGCCGCGATCGGCGCCGGCGTCCTGGCGTACTGCTTCGGGCTGAACAGGGGGCGGCGGCAGGGTGAGGCCCGTGCGGCGGCGCGCGCCTTCGAGGACGTCGGCTCCTCCGCCACGGAGACCAAGGCGTAGGCGCGGATGCTGCCGATCGACGCGGCGGCGCACAGCAGTCGCTGGCGCCGCCGCCATCCGTGCGAGAAGGCGGTGCTCGGGCTCGGGCTGACGGTCTGTGCGATCTCGCTGCCGCCGTGGCCGGGCGCCGTGCTGGTCGCGGCCGCCGCCGTCGCCGTACTGCTCGGCCCGGCCCGAGTGGCGCCGCGGCAGCTGTGGCGGGCGTGGCGCATTCCGCTCGGGTTCTGTGTGACGGGGGCGGTGCCGCTGCTGTTCGCGGTGGGCGGGCCCGCCGGGTTCGTGGCGCTCGCGCCGGACGGGGCGCTGCACGCGGGGCGGCTGCTGCTGCGGACGTCTGCGGCGTCGCTCGGGGTGCTGCTGTTCGCGTTCACCACACCGGTGTCCGACGTACTGCCCCGGCTGGTGCGCGCGGGCGTGCCGGCACCGGTGGTCGATGTGGCGCTGGTCATGTACCGGATCAGCTTTCTGCTCCTCGACTCGGTGCGCCGGATCCGCGACGCGCAGGCGGCCCGGCTCGGCCACACCTCCCGCGCGGCGACGTGGCGTTCCCTCGCGGGCCTCGGGGCGACCGCGTTCGTCCGCGCCTTCGACCGGGCCCAGCGGCTCCAGTCGGGGCTCGCCGGACGCGGCTACGACGGGACGCTTCGGGTCCTGGTGCCGCAGGCGTCGGTGTCCGTGCGTTTCCTGGCCGCGACCGGCGGGCTCCTCGCGGGGATCGTCGCCCTCACCCTCGTACTGGAAAGGTCCGTCCTATGAGCGAGTCTCCCGTGGTGGAGCTGGTCGACGCCGGGTACGCGTACGCCGAGGGACCGCAGGTGCTCGCCGGAGTGGACTTCGCCGTGGCCGCCGGGCGCTCGCTGGCGCTGCTCGGCCGCAACGGCAGCGGCAAGACGACGCTGCTGCGGATGCTGAGCGGCGGGCTGCCGTGCGGGCAGGGGCGGCTGCTGCTGGACGGCGAGCCGGTGTCGTACGACCGCACCGGGCTGACCCGGCTCAGGACGACCGTGCAGCTCGTCGTGCAGGACCCGGACGACCAGCTGTTCGCGGCCTCCGTCGGTCAGGACGTGTCCTTCGGGCCGATGAATCTGGGGCTGCCGGAGGACGAGGTACGGGCGCGGGTCGCCGAGTCGCTGGAGGCGCTGGACATCACGGCGCTCGAGGACCGGCCGACGCATCTCCTCTCGTACGGCCAGCGCAAACGGGCCGCGATCGCGGGTGCGGTGGCGATGCGGCCGCGGGTGCTGATCCTGGACGAGCCCACCGCGGGCCTCGACCCGCACGGCCAGGAGCGGCTTCTGGAGGTGCTGGACCGGCTCCGGAGAGCGGGCACGACCGTGGTGATGGCCACGCACGACGTGGATCTCGCCCTGCGCTGGGCGGACGACGCGGCCGTCCTGTCCCCCGCGGGCCTGCGCACGGGAGCGATCTCCGCGCTCCTCGCCGACCGGGAGCTGCTCGACGTGGCGCGGCTGCGCAGGCCGTGGGCGCTGGCGGCGGCGGAGGTTCTGCGCGCGCACGGCCTGCTGACCGGGGACACTCCGGGGCCGCGCACCCCGGAGGAGCTGGACCGCTGGGCGGTGCCGGCGTAGCGCACATCACCCCCCGCCCGTTGTGCAACTTGTTGCACAACGGGCCCCCCGGCGTCTACAAAGGGGGCGACGACATTGCGCGAGGAGGCGCCGGATGACCCCGTATCCCCACTTGCTGAGCCCGCTCGACCTCGGGTTCACCACACTCCCCAACCGGGTGCTGATGGGCTCGATGCACATCGGCCTGGAGGAGGCGGAGAACGGCTTCGCGCGGATGGCCGCCTTCTACGCCGCCCGCGCGCGCGGCGGGGTCGGCCTGATCGTCACCGGCGGCATCGCCCCCAACGAGGAGGGGCGTCCGTACGACGGCGGCGCCAAGCTCACCACCGAGGAGGAGGCGGCGCAGCACCGCACCATCACCGAGGCGGTGCATACGGCGGGCGGACGGATCGCCATGCAGATCCTGCACTTCGGCCGGTACGCGTACCACCCTCAGCTGGTCGCGCCCAGCGCGCTCCAGGCCCCCATCAGCCCGTTCGTTCCGCGTGCCCTCACCGACGAGGACGTCGAGCGGACGGTCGAGGACTACGTGCGGGCGGCGGAGCTCGCGAAGTCCGCCGGGTACGACGGCGTCGAGATCATGGGCTCCGAGGGCTATCTCATCAACGAGTTCATCGCGAGCGCCACCAACCGCCGGGACGACCGCTGGGGCGGCTCGTACGCCAACCGCACCCGCTTCCCGCGCGAGATCGTCCGCCGCACGCGCGAGCGCGTCGGCGAAAATTTCATCATCATCTACCGCCTCTCGATGCTCGACCTGGTGCCGGGCGGCTCGTCGCTGGAGGAGGTCGTCGCCCTCGCCGAGGAGATCGAGGAGGCCGGCGCGACGATCATCAACACCGGTATCGGCTGGCACGAGGCCCGCATCCCGACGATCGCGACCTCGGTGCCGCGCGGCGCCTACACCTGGGTGACGCAGAAGCTCATGGGCTCGGTGTCGGTGCCGCTCGTCACCAGCAACCGGATCAACACGCCCGAGGTGGCCGAACGGCTGCTCGCCGAGGGACGCGCCGACATGGTGTCGATGGCGCGGCCCTTCCTGGCCGACCCGGACTTCGTGGCGAAGGCGCGCGAGGACCGCGCCGAGACGATCAACACCTGCATCGGCTGCAACCAGGCCTGCCTGGACCACACCTTCAGCGGCAGGATCACCTCCTGCCTGGTCAACCCGCGTGCCTGCCACGAGACCGAGCTGGTCCTCTCCCCCACCCGGCTGCGCAAGCGCCTCGCCGTCGTCGGCGCAGGACCCGCGGGGCTCGCCTTCGCGGTGTCGGCCGCCGAACGCGGGCACGAGGTGACGCTCTTCGACGCCGCGGACGAGATCGGCGGACAGCTCAACATCGCCAAGCGGGTGCCGGGCAAGGAGGAGTTCGAGGAGACGCTCCGCTACTTCCGTACGCAGCTGGAGCTGCGCGGTGTGGAGGTGCGGCTGAAGACGCCGGTCACGCCGGAGCTGGTCACCGGGTACGACGAGATCGTCGTCGCCACCGGGGTCACGCCCCGCACGCCCGCGATCGAGGGTGCCGATCACCCGAGCGTCGTCAGCTACCTCGATGTCCTGCGCGACGGGGCGAAGGTCGGCGAGCGCGTGGCCATCGTCGGCGCGGGCGGGATCGGCTTCGACGTCGCGGAGTTCCTCACCGACGGCGGCGAGGGGGCGAGTCTGGATCCGGAGACGTACTTCCGGCAGTGGGGCGTGGACACGTCCTACGCCACACCGGGCGGGCTGCGGGCCCCCGAGCGGCCGGAGCCCCCGCGCACGGTGCATCTGCTGCAGCGCAAGGCGACCAAGGTCGGCGCGGGACTCGGCAAGACGACCGGCTGGATCCACCGCACCGAACTCAAGCACCGCGGGGTCACGATGGTCGCCGGGGCGACGTACGACCGGATCGACGACGACGGTCTGCACTTCACCGTCGACGGCACACCCGCGACGCTCGCCGTGGACACGGTCGTGCTGTGCGCGGGACAGGAGCCGCGGCGCGATCTGTACGAGGAGCTGAGCGCGGCGGGACTCACCGTGCACCTCATCGGCGGCGCCGACGTCGCGGCGGAGCTGGACGCGAAGCGCGCCATCGACCAGGGCACACGGCTGGCGGCGGCGATCTGATCGCCCCGGTCGCCCGTCCTTAGGATGCGGTCATGTCACTCCCGCACGCGATCCTCACCGCCCTGCTGGAAAAGCCGTCGTCGGGGCTGGAGCTGACCCGTCGCTTCGACCGGTCAATCGGCTACTTCTGGTCGGCCACGCACCAGCAGATCTACCGGGAGCTGGGGAAGCTGGAGGAGGCGGGGCACATCCGCGCCCTGCCCGCCGCGCAGCCCACGCGCGGGCAGAAGAAGGAGTACGAGGTCCTGCCCGCGGGCCGCACGGAGCTCACCGCGTGGGTGGGCAGGACCGAGGATCCCAAGCCGATCCGGGACGCGCTGCTGCTGCGGATGCGGGCGGCGGCCGTGGTCGGGACGGAGGGTCTGGAAGCCGAGCTGCGACGTCACCTCTCCCTGCACGAACTCCAGTTGACCGAGTACCTCGACATCGAGAAGCGGCACTTCCCGCCGGAGCGGGACTCGGTCGAGGACCGGCTCCGGCATGTCGTGCTGCGGGGCGGGATCGATCTCGAGCGGTTCTGGATCGCATGGCTGACGCAGGCGCTGCGGGAACTGGAGGGTTGACGGGGCGCGCCCCGTAGCGCCGGGTGGGCCCGGATGCCCGTCCGAAAACGCCGGACGGGCTTCAAGCCTGCCCCGCACCGCCCGGTCGGCAGGGGTGTCCGTCCTCAGACGCCGAACGGGCTCGGAAGGAGCCCCCGCGCCTGCGCCCAAGCCCGCAGGACCCGTCCTCGAGCCGGAGGGACTCGGACGGAGCCCCACCACCCGCACCCCAGGCCCGCAGGGCGAAGGGGGCTCGGCCTCGAGCCGGACGGACTCCAAACAAGCCCCCGCCCGCGCCCCAAGCCCGCAGGGCGAAGGGGGCTCGGCCTCGTGTACCGAACGGACTCGGACGGAGCCCCACCGCCCGCGCCCCAAGCCCGCCCGGCGTAGAGCGCTCGGCCTCGAGCCGGACGGACTCCGAACAAGCCCCCGCCCGCGCCCCAAGCCCGCAGGGCGAAGGGGGCCCGTCCTCGTGTACCGAACGGACTCGGACGGAGCCCCACCGCCCGCGCCCCAAGCCCGCCCGGCGTAGAGCGCTCGGCCTCGAGCCGGACGGACTCCAAACAAACCCCCGCCCGCGCCCCAAGCCCGCAGGGCGAAGGGGGCTCGGCCGAAGGGCTCGGGAGGAGCCCCGCCAGGGTCCCCACGCCGCAGGGCGTAGCGGGAGATGGAGACGCGGGGTTTCGGGCGCGGAGCCCCCTCTCGCAAGGGACTTGGGGCGGAGCCCCGGTCCGGGGGCTGGGGCGGAGCCCAGTGGGTGCTGGGGCAGCGCCCCGGTTCGGGAAGGGGCGGGGCGGGGAGACGGCCCGCCGCAGGCGCCCCCGCGCCCGATCACCCCCGCACCGCTACGCCGCAACCGCCCGCCGCCACGCCGACTCGCGCAGCAGGCGCAGCCCGTTGAGCCCGACCAGCACGGTCGAGCCCTCGTGCCCCGCGACGCCCAGCGGGAGCGGCAGATGGCCGGCGAGGTCCCAGATCACCAGGGCGCCGATGCACACGCCCGCGATGACAAGGTTCTGCGCCACCAGCGCGCGGGCCCGTCGGGAGAGAGCCACCACCGCGGGGACTGCGGTCAGTTCGTCGCGTACGACGACCGCGTCCGCGGTCTCCAGGGCCAGATCGGAGCCTGCCCGGCCCATCGCCACCGATGCATGGGCGGCGGCCAGCGCGGGCGCGTCATTGATGCCGTCCCCGACGACCAGCACCCGCCGCCCCGCCTGCTCCCAGGCCCGGACCGCGGCAGCCTTGTCCTCGGGCAGCAGTGCGGCCCGTACGTCGTCGATGCCGGTCTCGTCGGCGACCTGGCGGGCGGCGCGCTCGTTGTCGCCCGTCAGCAGGACGGGCGCCGCTCCGGCGAGGCGGCCGAGGGCGGCGACCGCGGCGGGGGCTCCGGCCCGGAGCCGGTCGGCGAGGCCCAGGACGCCGACGGGCACACCGTCGACGACGACGGCGACCGCGGTGTGCCCGTCGCCCTCGCACACGTCAACCGCCTCGCAGCCCTCGCCGAGCAGCACCGCCGGGCTGCCGACCCGGACCTTGCGGCCGGCGACGACGGCGCGCACACCGCGGCCGGGTTCGGAGTCGAACTCCGCTGCGGAGGGGAGCTCCAGGCCCCGTTCCCGTGCCGCGGCCACCACCGCACGGGCCAGCGGATGCTCGCTCGGATGCTCGGCCGCCGCGGCCAGCGCCAGCACCTCGCGCTCGTCGAGACCGCCACCGGGCAGCAGGTGCACACCCGTCACGCGCGGAGCGCCCTCGGTCAGCGTGCCGGTCTTGTCCAGGGCCACCCGGTCCACCTCGCCGAGCCGTTCCATCACCACGGCCGACTTCACGAGGACGCCGTGCCGCCCGGCATTGGAGATCGCGGAGAGCAGCGGCGGCATGGTCGCGAGCACGACGGCGCACGGCGACGCCACGATCATGAAGGTCATGGCCCGCAGCAGCGTCTGCGTCACGTCCGCGCCGAGGGCGAGCGGCACGGCGAAGAGCGCGAGCGTCGCGACGACGACCCCCACCGAGTAGCGCTGCTCGATCTTCTCGATGAACAGCTGCGTGGGGGCCTTGGTCGCGCCTGCCTCCTCCACCATGGCGACGATCCGCGCGATGACCGAGTCGGCGGCGTCCGCGTCGACGCGGATCCGCAGTGCGCCCGTGCCGTTGAGGGTGCCCGCGAAGACCTGATCTCCGGGCGACTTCGCGACCGGGAGCGGTTCGCCGGTGATGGTCGCCTGGTCGACGTCGCTCGCGCCGTGCAGGACCGTGCCGTCGGCGGGCAGCCGCGCCCCGGGCCGCACGAGCACGGTGTCGCCGACCGTCAGCTCGGCAACGTCCACGATCTCCTCGGCGCCCCCGGCGCCCCCGGCGCCCTCAGCGCCCTCGACACCCCCGGCCCGCCCAGCACTCTCGGCACCCCCGGCCCGCTCGGCCTCCTGCGTCGCCGTGCCGGCCCTTCCGTCACGCGAGAGCCGCACGGCCCGGGCCGGCGCGAGGTCGAGCAGCCCGCGCACGGAGTCGGCGGTGCGCCGCGTGGCCAGCGCCTCCAGCGCCCCGGACACGGCGAAGATCACGATGAGCAGTCCGCCGTCCAGGAACTGCCCGATCGCCGCGGCGCCGATCGCGGCCACCACCATGAGCAGGTCCACGTCCAGCGTCCGCTCCCGCAGCGCCCGAAGCCCCGCCAAGCCCGGCTCCCAGCCGCCGGCTGCGTAACAGAGCGCGTACAGCGGCCCCCACGCCCAGGCGGGCGCGCCGCCGAGGTCGAGCGTCAGCGCCGGCAGGAAGGCGGCCGCGGAGAGCGCCGCCCAGCGGACCTCGGGCAGCGCGAACAGCCCGGCGGCGCGGCGCAGCACCGGCGGGGCGGCAGCGGCGGGAGCCGCAGGGCGGGCGTCGAGCACGGGGGAAGCCATCGGGCACACCTCTGCATCACCGAACGTCGGACGGATCACCCTCACCATACCGGAATACATGAAGAGCTCTTCATTCATACGATTGGATCGCCCGGCTACGATGGGCGGCATGGGACACGGAGCCGACGGCCGGATCACCCCCGCGGCCACTCTTGACGCGGACTCCGCCGCCACCATCGCCGCGACACTCCAGGCACTCGCCACACCCTCCCGGCTGATGATCCTCACCCGCCTGCGGCAGGGCCCTTGCGGAGTCACCGAACTCGCCGAAGCCGTCGCGATGGAGCAGTCCGCGGTCTCCCACCAGCTGCGCCTGCTGCGCGCGCTGGGGCTCGTCACCGGCACGCGCCAGGGTCGCCGGATCGAGTACAGCCTCTACGACAACCACGTCGCCCAGCTCCTGGACGAGGCCGTCTACCACATCGAGCACCTGCGGCTCGGCGCCCGTGATCTGCCGGTGCGGGCCGGAGATACTGGTCAGCCTGGATCGACTCGCTGACCACGAGGGGCGGACATCGTGAACCACGCACAAAGGACCGACAGTTGGCGGCGCAAGGGAGCCTCCGGACGCCACGCCGTCGTCATCGGGGGAAGCCTCGCGGGACTGCTCGCGGCCCATGTGCTCGCCGGACACGCCGACAAGGTGACGATCGTCGAGCGCGACCGCTTTCCCCAGGGCCCGCAGCCGCGCTCCGGCGTGCCGCAGGGCCGCCACGCCCATGTGCTGCTGGAGGGGGGTCAGCTGGCCCTGGACTCCCTGTTGCCGGGATTCATGGCCGAGTTGAGGGCCGCGGGCGCGCCCCGGGTGGGGATGCCGTCGGACATGGTGCAGTGGCAACTGGGCCGCTGGTTTCGCCGTACGGACCCGACGACGTACCTCTACACCGGCTCCCGGGCCCAGATCGAGCATCTGGTGCGGCAGCGGGTGCTGGCCAACCCCGTCATCACGACCGTCACGTCGACGGAGGCCGTCGGACTGGCCGGTGATCCCTCACGCGTTCGGGGAGTGCTGCTGCGCGAGCGGGGCGAGGGTGCGAGGCCGTCCCAGGAGCAACCGCGCACCATGGAAGCCGACATGGTCGTGGACGCGTCCGGCCGCGGCTCGCGCGCCGGGCAGTGGCTGAGCGCGATCGGCGCCGAGGCCCCGGAGGAGGAGACCATCGACACCGGTCTCGCCTACGCCTCGCGCATCTACCGCAACAAGGGCGAGCACCTCGGCACCCATGCGCTCGGCTACTACGTCATCCCGAACCCCTCGCAGGTGTACGGCGGCGGAGTGCTGCCCCTGGAGGACGGCACCCATCTCGTGGTCCTGTCAGGGGTGCGCGGTCTGGAACCGCCCACGGACGAGGAGGGGTTCATCGCCTTCGCGGCCCGGCTGCCGCATCCCTTCATCCATGACTGGCTGCTCGAGGCGGAGCCGCTGACACCGCTCTTCGGCCATCGGTCGGCCACGAACCTCCGCCGCCGGTACGACCGTCCGGGCCGCCGTCCCGCGGGTTTCCTCGCGATCGGCGACGCGCTGTGCACGTTCAACCCGGTCTACGGGCAGGGCATGGCCGTCGCCGCGATGAGCGCCGTGGCATTGCGCGACACGCTGGCCGACCCACGCCGTACGCCCACGACACGCCGGGTCCAGCAGGCACTCTTCGATGCGTCGCGCCAGGCGTGGGACATCTCGGCGGGCGCGGACAGAAAGATGCCGGGGGCCGCCGGGAACGCGCTCGCCACCGGCGCCCTGGACCGGCCCGTCGGCTGGTATCTGCGCCGCGTCCAGGAGCGCTACCCCACCGACCCCGTCGTGGGTGCCGCCTTCCGCTCCGTACTGACCCTGGCCTCACCGCTCACCTCGCTGTTCGCCCCGAAGGTGGCGCGGGCCGTACTCCTCCGCCCTGCCGCGAAGGCGCCCGTCGAGCCCCCGATGACACGCGAGCCGGCGAGCGGGCCGACGCTGCGCGAGGGCTGACAGCACTGGCGCGGCCGCGGTCACGGCCGCGGCCGCCCCGGTTGTCGAAGCCCCCGGTGACACGGCTCTGCCGGCCGCCCCAAGGGCGAGTACACGCCGGCGGCTGCCTAGGATCTCCCCATGATCGCTGACCTGCAGTGTGTGGTGCTGGACTGTTCCGATCCCAGGGAACTCGCCGAGTTCTACCACCTGCTGCTTGGCGGGACCGTCAATCGGCAGGACCGCCGGTGGGCGCTCGGCGACGACTGGGCGACGCTGCACACGCCGACCGGACTGGTGATCGCTTTCCAACGGGCAGCGGACCACCGGCCGCCACGATGGCGGGACCCTGCCAGACCCCAGCAGTTCCATCTGGACTTCGGCGTTTCGGACCTGGATCGGGCCCAGGAGCAAGTCCTGGCCCAGGGTGCGACGGTTCTGGACAACGGTCCCGACGGGCGGAGCTGGCGCGTCTTTGCCGACCCGGCTGGGCATCCGTTCTGCCTGGTCCGTCACGCGTCGCACTGATCGGCACCCTTCGGACCGACCCACCGACCCACCGACGTCCGGAGCCGACGGCCGCTTGCACGGCTGAGGGCGGGAAGCGGTGGTTGCCGGAGCGCGGAAAGGAAGAGTCAACTCGGGGTGCCTGTCGCCCTTGTTGTCTGCCTGCTTTCTGGCCGGGAGAAGCTGTGGCGACGGGCCCGGAGCGCCGCCGCTCGACTTTCCCTGGTGGGGGCGATCGAGGGTGCCTGCAGCTGCTCCATGGGGGCGCGATCATGTCAGACGGGCCCGGTCCTGTACGGGCTCAGGGACGCGCATCGCGTGCCGCCTCGACCGCGTCCGCGACCTGGTCGTAGAACCGGGCGTGCGCGCCCGCGCTGCACGGGGCCTCCGGGTTCCACGGCACGATGCGAGTCCCGGAGGCGGCGGACCGCCAGGCCGCTTCGGTGCGCAGGGATTCGAGCGGATAGGCGTTTGCGCGCACGTCCACGAGGAGGACCTGGGGGCCGAGTGCGGCGACGTCGGACCAGTCGGCCGTGAACCAGTTGGTGCTCGGACCGCCCTGCGGGTCGACCAGATCGAGGCCGAAGCCGGCGAGTTCCCGCAGGTCCGGCCAGGAGTACGGCTTCGCGAGATACGCGCTGTCCGCGGATGAGGGCGACAGCGCGAGCAGCACAGGACGCGCATCGGGAGCCCCGGCCGCCGCCAGGTCGCGAAGCCGGGCCTCCGCCCGGGCGAGGGGGCCGGCCATGGCGAGCTCGCCGTCGGCCCCCAGCGCGTGGGCGAGTTCGGCGAAGCGGGCGCGGACGGAGGCGAGCGAGCGGCCCTGGCCCACGTCGAGTACGACCAGGGGCACGCGCTCCTCGAGATGCTTGGCCGCGTCGGGGTCGAGCCCGTAGACCTGCGCCCCGCCGTAGGTGACGGCGACGACGAGATCGGGGTCGCCGCCGAGCAGCGCATCGGCGTCGAGCGCGGTGCCGGAGCCGAGGTACGCGATGTCGTCGAGCGGAAGTCCTCCCGCCTTCACCGGGTCGGGCCCGTCGCCGTCGTGGTTCGACCCGAACAGTCCGGCGGGTAGTACGCCGTGGTCCCAGAGGCTCGCTCCGGCCTGTATGTACGCGACGGCTCTGCGCGGCCGCCGCGGCGCCGTCGCCAAGTGGCCGCGGTCGTCGAGAAACTGCCAGTCCGTCTGCCGCTCCATGATCCGTGTGCTCCTGCCCCTCGCCCACTGGTGGATGCGAGGGGTTTCCTGCCCACGGATCGGAAGTCTCGAACGACGGACCCGCCGCTTCCGGGGTCAGCCGGCCCGGGCGGGCTCTGGTGCCGTGCCCCGCCAGACGGTCGTGGTGTTGCAGAACTCCTTGATGCCGTGGCCGGACAGCTCGCGGCCGTACCCGGAGCGCTTCACGCCGCCGAACGGCATGGCGGGATGCGACGCCGTCATCCCGTTGACGAACACGCCGCCCGCCTCCAGATCCCGTACGAATCGGCTCACTTCGCTCTCGTCGCGGGTCCAGACGTTCGAACTCAGTCCGAAGGGCGAGTCGTTGGCGACCTGCACCGCCTCGTCCAGGTCACCGACCCGGTACACGGTGGCCACGGGACCGAAGGTCTCCTCCTGGTGGATCCGCATCTCGGGGGTGATCCCGGTGAGGACGGTCGGGAGGTAGAACCAGCCGCGCGGCTGCTCCCCCGGCCGGCCGGCGCCGCACAGCGCGTGCGCGCCGAGGCGCAGGGCGTCGTCGACGAGCACTTCGAGGTCGGTACGGCCCTGCTCGCTGGCGAGGGGGCCCACGTCGGTGGACTCGTCCAGGGGATCCCCCACGGTGAGCCCTTCCATACGGGCGGTGAACCGCTCGACGAACATGTCGTACACGTCCTCATGGACGATGAAGCGCTTGGCCGCGATACAGGACTGGCCGTTGTTCTGGACGCGCGCGGTGACCGCGGTCCTGGCGGCCTTGTCGACGTCGGCCGACGGCATCACCACGTACGGATCGCTGCCGCCGAGCTCCAGGACGGTCTTCTTCACCTCGTCGCCGGCGACCGACGCGACCGACCGGCCGGCGGACTCGCTGCCGGTGAGCGTCGCGGCGGCGACCCGCGGGTCGCGCAAGACGCCCTCGACCGCCGCGGAGCCGATCAGCAGAGTCTGGAAGCAGCCGTCGGGGAAGCCGGCCCGATGGAAGAGATCACCCAGGTAGAGGGCGGTCTGCGGGACGTTGGACGCGTGTTTGAGCAGTCCGGTGTTGCCCGCCATGAGCGCGGGGGCGGCGAAGCGCACGACCTGCCAGAGGGGGAAGTTCCACGGCATCACGGCCAGGACGACGCCGAGCGGCCGGTAGCGGACGTGGGCGACGGCGGCGCCCGAGTCCTTCACGTCGGCCTCCGCGACGGGCTCGTCGGCGAGGAGTTCCTCGGCGTGGTCGGCGTACCAGCGCATGGCCTTGACGCACTTGGCCGCCTCGGCCCGCGCGGCCGTGATCGGTTTCCCCATCTCGGTGGTCATGGTCCGCGCAATGTCCTCCTGGTCCTTCTCCAGGAGCCCTGCGGCCTTCTTGAGCAGCAGCGCACGCTCGCCGAATCCGGTGGTGCGGTACTGCAGAAACGCCTCGTGGGCGGCGGCGAGGCGGCTCTCGATCGCCTCGGGCCCGAGTGCTTCGAAGGTCTTGAGCGTCTCGCCGGTCGCGGGATTCACCGTGGCGATGGGCATGGCTGTGTCCTCCTTGGACTCGCATCTACGACCCTGCCGCGCCCCGGGCTGTGACGCAACGCGGCTGCGGCGGCCGCGGTGGTTCCCGTCGAAGCCCTGGGGGATTCCGCCGACGCCCGCGCACCCCGGGACGGTGGCCGGGGGCGGTGGCCTGGTGAGGACGGACGGGTGCGACGGGGGGCGCGGCCCCCCGGATGGGCGCGGCGCAGCCCGCCGACGTACGCTCGTCAGGTACGGATCACACGCCAGGGAGGCGAGCGGCGTGACCGGACATCGTCCCACCGCACGGACGTCTGTACAGGCGCTCGTGGCGGTCGTGGTCGCGGTGGCACTCGCGGGCGCCGCACCTGCCCACGCGGACGACGACATCGAATCCCTCAGCGCCCAGCAGATCTCCGACCGGGCGAAAGAGGCCATGCTGAGCGCCACGTCGGTGCACATCAGCACGGAGGGCGATCTGCGCCCCGCGGGCTCCACCAGCGAACTCGATCTCACGATGGACCGCGACGGGAACTGCGCGGGCACGGTCAGCACCGGCGCAAAGGGCTCCGTCGAGATCATCAAGCGCGGTGACACGGTGTGGATGAAGCCGGACGAGCTCTTCTGGAAGAGTCAGGTGCCCGGGGCCGGTGAGCAGGCCGCGGAGCTCTTCAAGGACCGCTACCTGCGCGGAAGCACGAAGGACAGCATGCTCAAGAGCATGGCCGACGTGTGCGACCTCGACCGTCTGCTGGACTCGATCGCCGACTCCCCCGACATGAAGGTCCCGCTCACGAAGGGCGGGACGACGAAGATCGACGGCGTCGACGTCGTCACGGTCACCGGGAAGCGGCAGGGGCGGACGACGACGATGTACGTCGCCACCGAGGGCACGCCCTATCCGGTGCGGCTGGAGACGACAGCGGGATCGGCGAAGGCCAGCATCACCCTTTCCGCGTACGACGAGCCGGTTCCCTCCGCCACTCCCCCGGCGGACAAGTCCGTCGACATTTCCCGGGTGTCCGAGCAGGAGAACTGAGCCGTTCCTGCCGATCGGAGCCGCTCGGCAGCGATGGCGGCGGCGGAAGGCCGGCAGCAGACTCGACGGCATGTCGGGCAAGCAGAGCGCTGGTCTTCTCCTCTTCCGGGTCGAAGGACCTGACGTCGAGGTGCTGATCGGGCACATGGGCGGTCCTTTCTGGGCGGCCCGCGACGCCGGCGCGTGGTCGATCCCCAAGGGCGAGTACGGCTCCGACGAGGAGCCGGAGGCCGCCGCGCTCCGCGAGTTCGAGGAGGAACTCGGACTGCCCGTGCCCGACGGGGACCGCGTGGCGCTCGGCGAGAGCCGCCAGCCCGGCGGCAAGGTCGTCACCGTCTGGGCGGTCGAGGGCGACCTCGACCCCGACCAGGTGGTTCCCGGCACTTTCACCATGGAATGGCCGCCGCGGTCCGGCGTGCTGAGCAAGTTCCCCGAGGTCGACCGGGTCGGCTGGTTCTCCCTGGAGCGTGCGGCCGAGCTGCTCGTCCCGGGACAGCGGATCTTTCTGGACCGCCTCGGTCACCACATACGCGACCACATGCGCGACGGCCGCTGACAGCCGCCGCGCCCGAAGCGAAGGACATACCCCGTGCCCCATCGTTCCAAGGCGGTCGCCGCCACCAGTGCGGCGCTGCTCGCCGCCACCGTTCTCCCCGCCTCCGCCTCCACCTCCACCCGCGCGTACTACGAGGGTTCGGTGAGCGCGGCAGAGCTACTGGCCCAGGTCAGCGAATGTGACCGAATATCTGACGGCCGGTACCGAATAGACGAGGGCGAGCCCGCCGACATCCCGGTTTGCGGCACGAGCGATGCCGTGTTCTGGAAGGCGGACATGGACATCGACTGCGACGGATGGCCCACGGAGGAGTGCAACAGCGACACGGACCCCTACTTCCAGGACGCGACGGCGGTCCTGGACTCCGAGGGTGATCCGCTCAGCTCCGAGTTCATCCCGTTCGTCGTGGTCCCGGCACCCAGCTCGCGCTGGGACTACAGCGACTCCGGCATACGCGCCGGCAGCGTCGCGGCCGTCATCTATCGCGGCAGGGTGGTGTACGCGGTCGTCGGGGACGTCGGACCGAGCAAGATCATCGGCGAGGCCTCGTGGGCCACGGCCGACGCGCTGGGCATCGATCCCGATCCGCAGACCGGCGGCGTCAATTCCGGTGTCACGTACATCGTGTTCCGCGACTCGCGGGTCTCACCGGTCGAGTCCCACAGTGCCGCAGTCACCCTGGGCAACCGACTGGCGCGCGAGTTCGTCGGTCGCTGATGACCGGCCCCCGGAGGACCATGGGAGCACGGTGCCGCAGCGACGACGGAGGGACGGACCATGCTGGGTGACAGCAGGGCATTCAGCGGCTTCTCGGTCGACGACCTCGAGAAGGCGAAGCAGTTCTACGGCGGCACACTCGGTCTGCGCGTCTCCGAGGAGAACGGACTTCTGACGCTGCACCTCGCCGGGGACACGAACGTGCTGGTGTACCCGAAGGACGGTCACACGCCCGCCACGTTCACCCTGCTCAACTTCCCGGTGGCCGACATCGACCGGGCCGTCGGCGAACTCGTCGCGCGCGGCGTGACGTTCGAGCGCTACGAGGGCTTCGAGCAGGACGAGAAGGGCATCCACCGCGGCCGGGGCCCGGAGATCGCCTGGTTCAAGGACCCGGCGGGCAACATCCTGTCGGTGCTCGGGACGTAGCAGACCGAACCGCCATGGACCCTGTGGAGGCACTGGACCGGATCGCGTTCCTGCTGGAGCGCTCCGGGGCTCCCACCTACCGGGTACGGGCCTTCCGTACCGCGTCGGCAGCCGTCACGGCACTCGGCGAGGACATGGTCCGTGAGCGTGCCGCGACCGGATCGCTGGAGGCGGTGCGAGGCCTCGGACCGAAGACCGCGCAGGTGGTGCGGGAGGCTCTGGCCGGTGAGGTGCCCGCGTATCTGCGGCGGCTGGAGGAGGGGTCGGGCGCGCAGCCCGTCCACGGCGCTGCCGGGACGCGGTTGCGCGCCGCGCTGCGCGGCGACTGCCATCTGCACTCGGACTGGTCGGACGGGGGCAGTCCTATCGAGGCGATGGGCAGGGCCGCGGCAGCGCTCGGCCACGAGTGGGCCGTGCTCACCGACCACTCACCGCGGCTGAAGGTCGCGCGCGGGCTGACGGCGGACCGGCTGCGGGAGCAGCTGGACGTCGTGGCCGAACTGAACCGCACCTGGGCGCCGTTCCGGCTGCTGACCGGGATCGAGTGCGACATCCTGCCCGACGGCTCGCTGGACCAGGAGCCGGAACTCCTGGACCGGCTGGATGTGGTGGTGGCGTCCGTGCACTCCACACTCCGCATGGAGGCACGGCCGATGACGCGGCGCATGATCGCCGCTGTCGGGAATCCGCTGGTGGACGTGCTGGGGCACTGCACCGGGCGGCTGCTGACAGGACGTGACGGCGGTCGGGGCCGGCCGGAGTCGGAGTTCGACGCGGAGGAGGTCTTCGCCGCGTGTGCGGAGCACGGGACGGCGGTGGAGATCAACAGCCGGCCGGAGCGGCTGGATCCGCCGCGGCGGCTGCTGCGACGGGCGGTCGACGCGGGAACGCTCTTCGCGATCGACACGGACGCCCATGCTCCGGGCCAGCTGGACTGGCAGATCAACGGCTGCGCACGGGCGGAGGAGTGCGGGGTGCCCGAGGCGCGGGTGATCAACACATGGTCCGCGGAGGAGCTGCTGTGCTGGACGCGCACCCGCGAGGTGCCGGCGCAGGGCTGAGCAGCCGTCCCGAGCCGCCGCCACCCGGACGAGGCTCTGCTCGTGCTGTGCGGGGCGCGAGGTGGGACCTTGGAGAGTGAGGCCCCAGGGCATGAGAGGACAGGGATCAGCGTGACCGCGACGGACAAGCACGGCGAGGAAGTATCGGTGCAGCTCAGCGGCGCACCTGAGGACGCGGACGCCGTCTTCGGCGCGCTGCTCACGGCGTACCCCTGCGATCGGGACGCCGAGGAGCACCCGCACCGGCTGGGCCGGGGCGGCCACCCCACGATCTGGATGGCCACCTATGACGTGTCGCCCGTCGACACGGCAGGACCGGTGGCCCCCACGGCGCTCGGCGAGCCCGTGGCGGCTGAGCTGTCCGGCTCGTATCCGGCGGTGGACCGGCTGGCCAAGGCGCTCACCTCGGGCTTCGCGGTCGAGGTGGAGCACGAGGTGTCGGGCGACGGGGAGAAGCAGCTGCGACTGCGTCTCGACTCGCCTGCGGCCAAGGGCGCCTGACCTGGGCGTGCGCCGCCGTGAGGAGGAGACGGCGGGCGAGCGCCTCTCCTACATGCCTTGACAGGCATATAACCGGTGACGCATATTCGAGCCATGACGGACGCCATCTGGGCGGCCCTGGTGGATCCCCACCGGCGGGCCGTGCTCGATCTGCTGCGCGACCGCGACCGGGCGGTCGGCGAGCTGGTCGAGGTGCTCGGGCAGTCCCAGCCCAATGTGTCGAAGCATCTGAAGGTGCTGCGGGAGGCCGGGCTCGTCCGGGTGACCAAGCAGGCGCAGCAGCGCATCTACGCGATCGAGCCCGGCCCGATCGCGGAGCTGGACGCCTGGCTCGCGCCCTACCGGCGTCTGTGGAACGAACGACTCGACGCACTCGACCGCTACCTCGACGAGGTCGGCCAGGTCGACGGCGGCGGCGAACGCACAGAGGAGCCATCATGAACCGCGGGACCTTCATCACCTTCGACGGCCGTCCGGCCGTCCAGTTCCAGCGCTCGTACGCGCACCCCGTCGAGCGGGTCTGGGCCGCTGTCTCCGAGCCGGAGGGCCTCGCCCACTGGTTCCCGTCGACGGTGCGGCTGGAGCCGCAGGCCGGAGGGAAGATCGAGTTCTCCGACGATCCCCACATGTACGAGACGACGGGGACCGTGCTCGTCTTCGAGCCGCCGCACCGGCTCGCCTTCACCTGGGAGGGCGACGAGATCCACCTGGAGGTGGCGCCGGAGGGCGACTCGGGGTGCCGGCTGACGCTGACCAACGTCCTGGGCGCCGAGAACACCGCGGCCCGCAACGCCGCGGGCTGGAGCGTCTGCCTCAGCGAGCTCGACAAGCACCTCGCCGGGACCGGGGCCGGCGGCCCCCACAGCGAGTCGGCCGAGCCGTGGCAGCCGTACTACGACGCATACGTCGCGGCGGGCATGCCGTCGGGGGCCGAGATCCCGGGCGCGCCGCAGCAGGACGCGTGAGGAGGCCCAGCTCAGCCGTCTGGGGGTGACATGACACCCTCGGACCCGCTGCCGCCCGGGCGCCGAACGCGTGGGCGCTCCCCCCGCGCCCGCCCAGGCGCAGGGGAAGCGGACACGGGGGAAGAGCCCTCGATTCGGGAGGGCGGGGCCGCGCGTCAGGATGCCTCGACGGCCGCCTTGATGCGGTGCGCGAAGGCGTCCGCGTCCTTGCGCGCGGCGCTCAGGGCGAACCCGACGAGCAGCTTGCCCAGGCCGTGGCCCTCCAGGGTGTTGAACACCCTCAGCCGGGTCCGGCCGGCGTCGACGGCCTCCAGGTCGTAACCACCCTCGGGAGCCGTCACGATGTTCTTCGAGATCTCGGTCCAGCGGATCCTGCGCGGCGACTCGAAGGCACTGATCCGGAACTCCCGGTCCGTCGTCATCCCGGCGTCCTTGACCTTGCTGCGGTAGACGGTCCCGACGGCCGTCGGGCCGTCCGTCGTCTTCGCCATCCTCTGCACCCTCGGGCTGAACTTCGGATCGTTCTCACCGTCGGCGAGGAAGGCGAAGACTTCCTCGACAGGGCGGTCGATCACGACGGTCGCCTCGAACTGTCCAGCCATCGTCTCTCCTTGCTGATCCGCGCCGGTGCCCCGGCATCACTTCAGGGTCGCAGACCCCGGGCCCCGGCGCCCGGGCGAGCCGGCGCCGACCATCGGCTCACTCCGACCGGGTCATGGCCGGCTCACGGGCGTGGCCGCACCGGCAGCTTCTCCACGCTGTTGCCCACGAAGCTGGCGTGACGCGGCAGTTCCGCCTCCGGAACGGCCAGGTCCAGTTCGGGGAAACGGGTGAACAGCCGCTCCAGGGCGATGGTCGCCTCCATCCGGGCCAGCGGGGCGCCCAGGCAGTAGTGCGGGCCGTGGCCGAGCGAGAGGTGACGGGACGCGGTGCCGCGGGTGAGGTCGAAGCGGTCCGCGTCCGGGCCGTGCGCGGCCTTGTCGCGCCCGGCGGCCGAGTATCCGGCGAGCACCGGTGTGCCCCGGGGAATGACGGTTCCGTCGAGGGGGAGGTCCTTCGTCGGATAGCGGAACGGGAAGTAGCTCACCGGGCTGTCCCAGCGCAGGGTCTCCTCGACCACGTCCGCCCAGCTCGCCTTCCCGTCCTGCACGAGGGCGAGCTGCTCGCGGTGGGCGCACAGGGCGCGCACGGCGTTGGTGATCAGGTTCAGGGTGGTCTCGTGCCCGGCGATGATCATCAGCAGCAGGGTGCCGAGCAGCTCGTGGCGGCTGAGCCGGTCACCGTCCTCCTCGCGCGCCGCGATCAGTGCGCTGGTGAGGTCGTCACCCGGATCGGCCGTGCGGGCGGCGGCGACCGCGGAGAGCACCTCGACGAGCTCCTTGTTGGCCGCCATCGCCTCCTCGGGTCCGATGTCGGTGGCGACGACCTTGTGCGACAGCCGGTGCAGCCGGTCCGCGTACCCGGTGTCCACGCCGAGCAGCCCGCAGATCACGCCCATCGGCAGCGGCATGGCGAAGTGCCGCCGCAGATCCGCGGCTCCGCCCGACCCGGCCGCGGCCGCTTCCAGGCCGTCGAGCAGTTCGGCGGTCACCGTCTCGACGCGCGGCCGCAGCTCCTCCACCCGGCGCGCGGTGAAAGCCTTGCTCACCAGCGCCCGCAGCCGCCGGTGGTCGGCGCCGTCGGCCGTCGTCATGCCCTGCACGGTCGCGAAGGTCATCAAGGGCCAGCCGTCGGGAATGTGCCCCTCGCTCAGGGCGGTGAAGTGCTCGGCGCCCTTGGCGACGTCCGGATGGGCGAGGAACTCCCTGAGCGCGTCGTGTCCGAGCACGGCCATGCCCGCCACCTCGCCGGGGAGTACGACCGCGGCCACGGCTCCCCGCGCGAGCAGCCGTGCGTTGTCCGCGTGCGGGCAGCCTCCGGCGGGGTCCATCCGGTGCGGCGTGGTGGGTGAGGTGTCCGACATCGGTCTCCTGTCTCGGCGGAACGGGCCTGCGGACGACGCGTGCTGTCACACCCGCCGTACGACATGCAGCAGGTACTCCTTGCGGTCCAGCGGATTGCGGTCCGTGCGCGGCCTGGTCGGAAGAGCGCCGCTGACCGGTGCGTACCGCTCGAAGGCGCACTCCAGTACGGCTTCACCGCGGGTCAGGCCCGGCAGCCGCTGCTCGAGGCCGTGCACCCGGCCCACCGGAACCTCTCCCTCCAGCACGTACGTCGCTCCGTGGAGCGCCGTGTCCTGCGGAACGGCACGGTGTCGCGCCAGTGCGGAGAGGACCGGTCCGAGCGTGTCCGCGGGGACTTCGAGCCGGAAGCGGTGCAGCGGCTCGTGCACACAGGTGCCGGCCTCGCGCAGCGCGCTCATCAGGACCAGCGGTGTGAGACCGCGGAAGTCGCCGGCAGTGCTGGACATGCTCTTGTCGAAGACGGCATGTGCGTGACTCTGGCGCGCGTAGTAGCCCGAATGCGTCATGGTGACCGTGCAGTCGGGAACCTGCCATCCGTAAACACCCTGCTGCAGGGTCTCCCTGACCGATTCCTCCACCGCCTTGATGAAGGAGTACGGCATCGATCCGAGCTCGACCTCCAGCCGGAACTCCACACCGGCGCCGACCTTCGCGGGTTCGACGCGCAGGCCGACCGTCGCGAGGAAGGGGTTGTCCGGCTTCTGTTCCTTGAACTCGACGGCCGCACCGACACCGGCCGGCCGCTCGACACAGACGGTCGTCGTCTCGCGGAAGGTGACGTCGACACCGAAGTCGTTGGCGAGCGTTGCCTGGATGACTTCCTTCTGCACCTCGCCGTAGAGCGAGACGGACACTTCCTGGCGGATGTCGTCCTGCCGCAGATCGATCAGCGGGTCCTGCTCGGCGAGTTGGGAGAGCGCGGTGTGCAACGCGCCCTTGTCGCACGGGCGGCAGGGCACGACCACCGTCTCCAGCGTCGGCGGCGCGAAATGACGCCGGTCCGCGTCCGAGGCGCGGGGCACGCCGACGGGGTCGCCGACGCGAATGCCGCCGAGCCCCCACAGCTTGCCGATCCGCCCCGCTGTGACCGCCTCGCGGCGGTCGGCCGAGCCGCGGTCGAAGACGCTGATCGCGGTGACCTTGCCCTCGTCGCCGACGCGCAGCGGCAGCCGGTCCCGGGTGCGTACCGTGCCCGAGAACATGCGCACGTACGCGATCTGCTCCCCCGCCGGACCCCGCTCGACCTTGAAGACCGTGCCGGACACGGGACCCTCCGCATCGCCCTCGGCCGCCGGCAGCAGTTCCCTGATGCCGGCGATCAGCGCATCCACGCCCGCGCCCGTCATGGCCGACCCGAAGAACACCGGGTGCACCAGGGCCTGTCGGGTCTGCGCCGCGAGCTCGTCGCGGAGCCTGCGGTACGAGACGGCCGACTCGTCCCGCACGTACGCGGCGAGGAACGCGTCGTCGTGGTCGGCCAGCACATCGGCGAGCCGGGCCGTGAACGCGCTGTCGGCGCCGGTGTACGGCGTGAACCGGGCGTCGGCGGTGCCGAGTCCGCCGGCCGCTCCCATCGCGACGATCGCCGGGTCCAGTCCCGTGGACACGCTCCGCAGCACGTCCACGTACTGCGCCCCACCGCGATCGATCTTGTTCACGAACACCAGCGTCGGAATGCCGAGGCGCCGCAGCGTACGCATCAGCACGCGCGTCTGTGCCTGCACGCCCTCCACGGCCGACACGACCAGGACGGCGCCGTCGAGCACGCTCAGCACCCGCTCGACCTCGGCGATGAAGTCGGGGTGTCCGGGGGTGTCGATGAGGTTGACCGTGATGTCGTCGATGGCGAAGGAGACGACGGCGGACTTGATCGTGATGCCGCGCTGCCGCTCCAGCTCCAGTGAATCGGTCTGGGTACTACCGTCGTCGACGCTGCCGATCTCGACGATGACACCGGCGGCGTGCAGCAGCCGCTCGGTCAGGCTCGTCTTACCGGCGTCGACATGCGCCAGAATTCCCAGGTTCAGTGTGCGCACTGCGTGTCATGTCCTTCGAATTGGCGGAAATTCCCTTCGCGTTGGACATGAACGCAGTGCGCATTACCCGCTCCTTGGTCTGTTGCCGGGTCCCGGCTGGTGTCGGCAGTGCAGCAGACGCCCCGCGGGACGGGCAACCGAATTTCCGCCGACGGTCACCCGGTCGGCGGACACCGGAGTCACCGGGCCCGAGTCCTCCCGTCACCGGAGTCACCGGGCCCGTAGGCCTCCGTCACCGGGCGACCGGCTCCCCCGCTCCCCGCAGCACCCCGATCAGCTCGGTCACCGTCTCGGCCATCGCCCGCCTGCCGACGGACAGATACTTCCGGGAGTCCACCGCGTCGGCATGGGCCGCCAGATACTCACGGATGGCCGCCGTCATCGCGATGTTCAGCGCGGTCCCGATGTTGACCTTCGCTATTCCGCCGGACACGGCGGCCGACAGCTCCCCGTCCGGGACGCCCGAGGAACCGTGCAGCACCAGCGGCACGCCGATCGCCCCGTCGAGCCGGCCCAGCAACTCGTGGTCGAGGGAGGCCGTGCGGGAGGTCATCGCATGGGAGCTGCCGATCGCGACGGCCAGTGCGTCCACACCGGACGCCTCGACGAAGGCCCGCGCCTCGTCCGGGTCGGTGCGGGCCCCCGGCGCGTGGGCGTCCAGCGGCGCCGCACCGTTCTTGCCGCCGACCTCGCCCAGCTCGGCCTCGACCCAGAGACCGTTGGTGTGCGCCCAGTCGGCCGCGGCGCGGGTCGCCGCGAGGTTCTCCTCGTACGGCAGGTGCGACGCGTCGTACATCACCGAGCTGAACCCGGCGTCCGCGGCCTGGCGCAGCAGGTTCCCGCTCTTGACGTGGTCGAGGTGGAGCGCGACGGGTACGGCGGCCTCGCGGGCCGCCTCGACCGCGGCCCTGGCGAGCGGACGGAGCCGTCCGTAGCGGTACTTCACCGCGTTCTCGCTGATCTGCAGGATGACCGGGGAGGCCGCGGACTCCGCCCCCGCGACGACGGCCTCGGCGTGCTCGAGCGTGATGATGTTGAACGCGGCCACGGCGCGGCACTCCGCGGCGGCCTCGGCGACCAGCGTTCCGGTTTCGGCGAGCGGCATCGGTCAGTCTCCGGCGAGGATGACTGAGCGGGTGAGGTGGCGCGGGCGGTCCGGGTCGAGGCCGCGTGCGACGGCGACGGCGACGGCGAGGCGCTGGGCCCGTACGAGCTCGGCCAGCGGGTCGAGGCCGCCCGCCACCCACATACCGCCGGTGCCGTGCACCTCGTCGGCCAGCCCCGACGGCGCGTCACCGATCATCCACGTCGCCGTGCCGCGGGTGGTGACGCTGATGGGGCCGTGCCGGTACTCCATCGCCGGGTACGCCTCGGCCCAGGACGCCGATGCCTCCCGCACCTTGAGCGCCGCCTCGCTGGCGAGGCCGACGGTCCAGCCGCGGCCGAGGAAGGTGAACTGCTTGCAGCCGGTGAGCCAGTCGGGCAGGGGCTCGGCGAGCGCGTCCCTGGCGTCGTCCACGGCGGCTTCGGTGTGCAGTCCGGTGTGCGCGCGCAGCAGCGTGAGGACCGACGTGGCGAAGCGCGTCTGGACCACGGACTTCTCGTCGGCGAAGTCGAGGACGACGACATCGTCGGCGGCGGACATCACGGGCGTCGCCGGGTCGGCGGTGAGGGCGGTGGTGCGGGTCCGTCCGCGCAGCCGGCCGAGGAGTTCGAGCACCTCGGTGGTGGTGCCGGAGCGGGTCAGGGCGACCACCCGGTCGTAGTGGCGGCCCTCGGGGAACTCGGAGGCCGCGAAGGCGTCCGACTCGCCCTGGCCCGCACCCTCGCGCAGCGCGGCCGCCGCCTGGCTCATGAACAGCGAGGTCCCGCAGCCGACGAACGCCACCCGTTCACCCGCCGCCGGGAGTATCCCCGCCCGGCTCGCCGCCAGTTCCGCGGCCCGCTCCCAGCAGTGCGGCTGGCTCGCCAGCTCTTCCGCCACATGACTCATGCCCCTGCTCCACCTTTCGAGTGCGACGCCCCACGAGCGCTGCGTGCATATTCTTGCAAGATAGCGCGAGCTTTCAATCATCTTCAAGCATTCGCGCAGAGTGGCGTGCGCTAAGGTCACGTCGACCATTCGAGGAACGGAGCTGTTGATGTCCCGCGACGCCCGCTGGAAAACACTGCTGGAACTACTGGTCGAGCAGGGGCGGCTGGACGTCGAGGAGGCCGCGGCTGCACTGGACGTCTCGGCCGCGACGATCCGGCGTGACTTCGACCAGCTCGCCGAGCAGCAGATGCTCGTACGCACCCGCGGAGGCGCGGTCGTCCACGGGGTCTCGTACGAACTCCCCCTGCGCTACAAGACGTCCCGGCGCGCGGCGGAGAAGCAGCGCATCAGCGCGGCGGTCGCCGGGCTCATCTCCCACGGCGAAGCGGTCGGCTTCACGGGCGGCACCACGACCACGGAGGTCGCCAGGGCGCTGGCCGCGCGACCCGACCTGGCCACGGGCTCGCCCGCGCTCACGATCGTCACCAACGCCCTCAACATCGCCAACGAGCTGGCGATCCGGCCGCAGTTCAAGATTGTCGTGACGGGCGGGGTGGCGCGCCCGCAGTCGTACGAGCTCATCGGCCCGCTCGCCGACGGAGTGCTCAGCCAGATCACCATGGATGTCGCCGTGCTGGGCGTGGACGCCTTCGACGTGGTCCACGGTGCGGCGGCGCACGACGAGGACGAGGCCGCGATCAACCGGCTGCTCTGCGAGCGCGCCCAGCGGGTCGTGGTCGCCGCCGACTCGACGAAACTGGCGGCCCGTGCCTTCGCCCGTATCTGCGGCACGGACCAGGTGGACACACTGGTGACGGACGCGGCCGTCTCCGACGAGACGGTCGCGCGCTTCGAGGAGGCCGGCGTGGCCGTGGTCCGGGCCTGACGAGCGCACGACGGGACCCGACGGCCGGCCCGCCCCGGGCCGGCGGGGCTCCCGCGGGCCGCCCCGGTCCGATGCGGGCTATAACTGAACAGTGATCATCCATGTGGCCCCGCTCGACGACTGGCTCGCCATCCCCGAACGGCCGTACGCACCGAAGTCCTTCGTCGCCGAGGGTTTCGTCCACTGCTCCCCCGACGAGCCGACGACGCTCGCCGTCGTCAGCGCGTACCACCGCGAAACCCCCGGCCCGCTGATGGCCCTGCTCATCGACGAGTCCAAGCTCCGCTGTCCCGTCCGCCTGGAGCCGGCCGGCTCCTCCCCACCGCCGGGCGTCGCCCCGGGCACGCTCTTCCCGCACGTGTACGGGCCGATCGACCGGGAAGCGGTCGAAGGGCTGCTGGAGATCCAGCGGGACGAGGAGGGGCGCGGGGTGGGCTTCGCACCCTGGGCCTGACGAGCGCAAGGCGACGGGGGCACAAGGGCAGGCAGGACCGGAGCGGGACCGCGGTCACGCCGGGGCGGGAGCTCAGCGGCGGGAGTCGTCCGGCGGCCATCTGCGGACCGCCGTGCCCGGCGAGAGCCGGTCGACCACCTCGGCCAGCTCGGCACAGGCCAGCTCGATCTTGCGGCGGACGGTGTACTGCTCGGTCACGATCGCCGACAGCAGCAGGCCGGTGAGCGCCGCGGACGCGTTGAGCGCCTGGAGAGTGCCCATGACCTCGAGGAGGCTGTGCCCGGCGAAGGGCCCCGCCCGGTCCGTCGCCGCCGAGATGGCCAGCACGGACACGACCAGGACGCACGGGGCGGCGCCGGGGAGCTGGAAGCGCAGCGCAGCCCAGATCAGCAGCGGGAAGACGAGGAAGAGCACGGCGAGGGAGCTCGTGGTGGTCACGAACGTGACGGCGGCGACGCTGAGCAGGAGGAGCACGGCCTCCGCGCAGCGGGCGGGACGGAGGGCCAAGGGCCACCGCACCTTCCGGGCCACCAGCAGCAGCGGCGTGACCACGAGGACCCCCATGGCGTCGCCCGCCCACCACGCCGACCAGATCGGCCAGAAGCTGCCCGGTGCGAGCATGCCCGCGAGCACCAGAGCGCCGGTCCCGATGGTCGCACTGATCAGCATCCCGGCGAAGGCGCCCAGGAACACGAGCGCCAGCCCGTCCTTGAGCCGGTCGAGTTCCTCGCGGAAGCCCGCCCTGCGCAGCATCAGGTAGGCACAGACCGGGGCGAGGCAGTTCCCTGCGAGGACGCCGATGGCGAAGGATCTGATGGGGCCGAGAGCCAGGATGAGGAGGAAGGTGCCGAGGGCGATCCCCGGCCAGATCCGCAGCCCGAACCAGATCAGGGCGGCCAGAGCGATACCGGTGGGCGGCCAGAGCGGAGTGACCACCGCGCCCTCGACGACCACCTGCAGCGTCAGCCCCAGGCGCCCCGCCACGTAGTAGGCGGCGGCGACGGAGAGCATGAGCAGGACGACTGCCCCGGTGTGCCGGAGTTCCCTGGTGCGGACCACACCTGCCATCACACAACGTCCCCCGCCGGGCCGCCTGCCGAGACACTCTCCGGGCGTGACGTCAGCCGATGGCGTCGGGTCGGGAGGCCTCGTGGCACAGGACGAGGACGGCGGCGTCGTCCGTGTGGTCGGTGAACTCGGCCGCCGTCATCACCGCGGCGGCCAGCTCGTCGGCGCCGGCCCCGGCGCCCGTACCGGCACCGACCAGGCCGGTCACCCGCTCGAGCCCCGTGTCGATCGGGACGGTCGGGCCTTCGATCACCCCGTCAGTGACGAGGACGAACGCCCCCGCCTGCGTCAGCCTGCGTCTGGTCACCGGGTAGCCCTCGCCCGGCTGGATGCCCAGCGGCAGCCCTCCGTCGTCCTGAGTGGCGCCGCAGCAGCCGTCGGCCGTGGCCCAGACGGCGGGGACATGTCCGGCCCGGGCACTCTCGAGGACCCAGGTCGCCGGATCGAAGCGGACGAAGGTGCAGGTCGCGAAGAGCTCGCGAGCCACGGATATGAGCAGGTCGTTGGCCCGGCTCAGCACTTCGCCGGGGTCGGTCGACGCCGTGGCGACCGCGCGCAGCCCGATACGGATCTGCCCCATGAAGGCGGCCGCCTCGACGTCGTGTCCCTGGACGTCCCCTATGGAGAACCCGAGCGAGCCGTCGGGCATGACGAAGCCGTCGAACCAGTCGCCGCCGATGTCGAGTCCGTCGCGCGCGGGCGTGTACCGCGCCGCAGTCCGCAGTCCCGGCAGCGACGGCAGGGCCGCGGGGAGCATGTCCCGCTGCAGCGCCTCGGCCAGGTCCACACGGGCCCTCTGCAGCTCCGCGCTCTCCCGCGCCTGTGCGGTGAGACGCCCGAGCGTTATCAGGAGGTCGTCCGCGCTCGCCGACCTCGGTGGACGACGCCGCGTCATTGACCGCTCCGATGTACATCCGTTTCGCGCCAGCCGGAACCCGACGTTCATCATACTTCCGGGTCCTGGAAGCCGCTTGACGAGGCGGCGCACGGCGCTCGCCTACGATCTCCTCACCAGCCACGGGCAACAACACAGCCGGGAGGCAGCTCACGTGACCACGCACAGGACCGACAACGCGGAGTCCCGTCCCACCGTGGCGGTGCTCGGTACGGGAATCATGGGGGCGGGGATGGCCAGAAGCCTGCTCCGCGCCGGACTGCCCGTCAGAGCCTGGAACCGTACGCGCGAGAAGGCGGAGGCCCTGGTGGCCGACGGCGCCTACTGCGCGGACTCGCCGGCCGACGCGGTCACCGGCGCGCATGTGGTGGTGACCGTGCTGAACGACGGGCCGCGCGTGCTGGGCGCGATGCGCGAGGCGGCCGGTGGCCTCGCCCCTGGCACGGTGTGGGCCCAGACCGCCACGGTCGGCGAGACCGCCACGGCGGAACTGGCCGCATTCGCCCGGGAACACGCCCTCACCTTCGTCGACTCACCGGTCCTCGGGTCCCGGCAGCCTGCCGAATCGGGCGAACTTCTCGTCCTGGCCGCGGGGCCGCCGAAGGCCCGTGCCGTCCTCGCCCCCGTCTTCGACGCGATGGGCCGCCACACCACCTGGGTGGGCGAGGACGCCGACTCGGCGGCGGCGAGCCGCCTCAAGCTGGTCCTCAACAACTGGGTCACCGCGCTCACGCACGCCACCGCCGAAACCCTCGCGCTGGCCCGGGGCCTCGGCGTCGATCCCCAGGCGTTCCTCGACTCCGTCTCCGGCGGCGCCCTGGACAACGGCTATCTCCGCGCCAAGGCAGCGGTGATCCTCAGCGGTGACTACGCCCCCTCCTTCACCGTCACCAACGCCCTCAAGGACACGCGGCTCATCACCGAAGCGGCCGAACGCGCCGGCGTCCGCATGGACGTCGCCCGGGCCGGCCTCGCCCGCTTCGAACGCGCCGAGCGCTCCGGCCACGGCGACGACGACATGGCCGCCACCTACCTGGCCTCCTTCGACGGCCCGGACGCCTGAGCGGGCCCGTGCCGGCGCGTTCGGCCAACTGGCCCCGTTCACCTACCCGGTGACCGCATGTGTCCTTCCTTGACGAGCCTGCGCGCCACGCGGTCCTCGTGGAACAGCCGCCCCACCAGTGCGCTGCCGTAGACGACGAAGCCCACACCGACCAGCCAGGACTGCAGGACCAGCACGGTCCCGAAGTGCCCGTACGTCACCGCGTTCGCCGCGATCAGCGGCGAGAAGACGAACTGCGAGAAGATCCGCAGCCCGAGCAGCCCCAGCGCGGTCGTCACGGCACCGGGCGCCAGGGCCCGCCAGCGGATGCGGCCGCACAGCAGGAGCCACTGCGACCACCAGAAGAAGAGGAAGGTCCCGAACAGGTCCGCACCGGCGACGAGCGTCGTCGTCAGGGCGGACGCGTTCGCCGGGGCCGGTGTGGCGACGAACACCAGCAGTGCGGCAATGAGCACGCCCAGCCAGACGACGTGCCGCCACATGGTGTGCCAACGCGCCGTCGGCAGGGCCCAGGCCCGCTCGTACCCTGTCTGCACGGCGGAGCCGAAGGTCACCCCGAACGCGGCCAGCGCGGCGAGACCGAGCGCGGTGGTGCGCTGCAGGGCCTGCCCCGGCTTGCCGAACAGCTGCTCGACCTGCTCCTGCGACACCTGCGACACGCCGAGGCCCTGCACAAGCCACTTGGCGAATCCCTGGCCGCTCGCGAGGTCGGCCGCCGCGACGACGACCAACAGCGGCACGAGGGTGAGGAAGCTGAGCGCCGCGAAGCCCATGGCGCGGTGCATCAACTCCATCTCGCGCCCCCGGCTCCACGCGAGGCCGACCACGGACGTCAGCACCCACCGGTGGAGCCGCGGGAACCAGCGGCCGTGGTGCGCCGCGGCGTCGTCGCCCGGCGCACCGAATCTGAAGGGCATGTGCGCTCGCCTACCCGCCCGGGTGCCATGACCCCTCCCGCACGCCGCCGAACGGGTGTCTCCGGCCCGCCCGGTCCCGCGGGAAAGCGGGGAGGTGACGGCCGCCGGCTCCTCGCCGCACCGTCCGCGTCGTGCAGTCGCCCCGGAGGGCGGCCCGGTGTTAGAACTGGGACATGATCGGACGTTCCCGCCGGTCTCGGCTGACGGCGGTCAGGCCGCTCAGCCGCCGGGGGGCACGCGATCAGCGCGAACGCCCGGCGGACCGACAGCGACGTCCGCATTCACGACTTCCGCATGCACTCGGCGTGCAGAGCCTCGCCACCCAGGTCTTCCTCCTCCAGGCGATCGTGGTGATCCTCGTCGTGATCGCCGCGTCGGCCGCCCTGGTCCTGCAGGCGCGCAACGACAGCCTGGAGGACGCGGAGAACCGCTCACTCGCCGCCGCCGAGACCTTCGCGCACGCGCCCGGTACGGCGCCGGCGCTCAAGTCCCCGAACCCGAGCGCGATCCTGCAACCCGCCGCCGACGAGGCCCAACGCGGGGCGGGCGTCGACTTCATCTCCGTGCTGAGCCTCGACGGGGTCCGCCACACGGACCCTGAGGCGCCGCTGGTCGGCGAGCGCGTCGAGGGGGACATCTCCCGGGCCGTCGCGGGCGAGGCGTTCACCGAAACCTTCGAGGGCGCGCCGCGCGACGCGGTCCGGGCCGTGGTTCCGGTCACCGATGCCGAAAGACGGGTCGTCGGCCTGGTCACCGCGGGGATACAGGTCGCGAACATCGGCGAACTCCTCGACCGGCAGATGCCGGGCATGCTGGCGTCCGCGGCCGGTGCCCTGGCGCTCGCCACCGGGGGTGCGGCGCTCGTCAGCCGGCGGCTGCGGCGGCAGACGCACGGCCTCGGCCCCGCGGAGATGACCCGCATGTACGAGCATCACGACGCGGTGCTGCACGCCGTGCGCGAGGGTGTGCTGATCGTCGGCGGCGACGGTCGGCTGGTGCTCGCCAACGACGAGGCGCGACGGCTCCTGGATCTGCCGCCCGACGCGGACCGGAAGCCCGTGTCCGAGCTGAACCTCGGCGCGGACATGACCCAGTTGCTGGTGTCCGGCGAGGAGGTCTCCGACCAGGTGTTCCTCTCCGGCGACCGGCTGCTCGCCGTCAGCACGCGGCCCACCGCCCCGTACGGAGGCGTCCCGGGCGTGGTCGCGAGCCTTCGCGACACCACCGAACTGCGGGCCCTGTCCGGCCGGGCGGAGATCGCCCGGGAACGTCTGACCCTGCTGTACGAGGCGGGGGTGCGGATCGGCACCACGCTGAACGTACAACGGACGGCCGAGGAGCTCGCCGAGGTGGCCGTCCCCCGGTTCGCCGAGTTCACCACCGTGGAACTGCTCGATCATGTGCTGCGCGGCGAGGAGCCGAACAGCGCGGCCACCGAGATGCGCCGCACGGCGCTGCACGGCATCCGTGACGATCCGCCGCTCCAGCCGGTCGGGGACGTGATCCGGTTCGTCATCCCCGCCACCCCTATGGCCACGGCCATGAACAGCGGCCACGCCGTGCTCGCGCGGGACCTCACCACGCTCCAGGGCTGGCGGAGCCAGGACCCGGACGGGGCACAGCAGGCGCTGGAGTACGGGATCCGCTCGCTGATCACCGTGCCGCTGCAGGCCCGCGGCGTGGTCCTCGGCATGGCCAACTTCTGGCGGACCGAGGTCCAGCCCCGCTTCGACGAGGACGACGCGTCGTTCGCGGAGGAGTTGGCGGCGCGGGCGGCGGTGGCGATCGACAACGCCCGCCGGTTCACCCGGGAGCACGCGATGGCCGTGACCCTGCAGCGCAGTCTGCTCCCCCGTGATCTGCCGCAGCAGGACGCGCTGGAGGTGGCCTGGCGCTACCTTCCCGCGCAGGCCGGTGTGGGGGGCGACTGGTTCGACGTCATTCCGCTGCCCGGGTTCCGGGTGGCCCTGGTGGTGGGCGACGTGGTCGGGCACGGCATGTACGCCGCCGCGACAATGGGGCGGCTGCGTACCGCCGTGCTCAACTTCTCGTCCCTCGACCTGCCTCCGGCCGATCTCCTGGCGCACCTCGACGACCTCGTCATCCGTATCGACGCCGACCAGAGGGCCGAGGACCACGAACGCGCGCCGGTGACCGGCGCCACGTGTCTGTACGCCGTGTACGACTCGGTCAGCGGGCGCTGCACGCTCGCACACGCCGGGCACCCTCCGCCGGCGCTGGTCGATCCGGTCAGGGGGGTGACGTATCCGGAGATGCCGGTGTCGCCGCCGCTCGGCATCGGAGGACACCCCTTCGAGGAGATCGAGGTCGATCTCGCGGAGGGCAGCCGGCTCGTCCTGTTCACGGACGGGCTGATCGAGGACCGCCGCCGGGACATCGACGAGGGGTTCGAGCTGCTGCGGACAGCGATCGCCCCGCCCGGTCTCACTCCGGAGGAGACCTGCCTGGCGGTGACGACCGCGATGCCGCCGAGCCAGTCGAGCGACGACATCGCGCTGCTCGTCGCCCGCACACGGCTGCTCCCGGCGGAGAACGTCGCCGTGTGGGACGTGCCGCTCGATGTCGCGGAGGTCTCCCGGGTGCGCGCCGAGGCCACCCGGAGGCTCGTGGACTGGGGGCTGGAGGAGTCGTCGTTCGTCACCGAGCTCGTGCTGAGCGAGCTGCTGACGAACGCGCTGCGCTACGGCACCGAGCCCGTGCGGGCCCGGCTGCTGAACGGCCGCACGCTCGTCTGCGAGGTGTCCGACGGCAGCAGCACGTCGCCGCATCTGCGCCGGGCCGCCACCACCGACGAGGGCGGGCGGGGACTGTTCCTGGTGGCGCACTTCTCGCAGCGCTGGGGAACCCGGTACGTCACCGGAGGCAAGATCATCTGGGCCGAACTGGCGCCTGCGGGCGAGCTGCCCGAGGAGTCGGCGATGATGATGTTCGACGACGAACTGGCCTGGTGACGCCCGGCAGGCTCAGGCGGCCGGCAGGCTCAGGCGACCGGCCGGGCCTCGACCCCCGACCGGGGCTGCTGGTGGCCGCCGCTGGCGATCATCCGCACTTCGCCGCGGTCGCTGATCTCCGCCTGCACGATGCCCGTGTCGTCGGCGTAGACCGGATGGCCGCCGGGGCCCTTGCGGTCGGTGCGATGCACCACGACGGCATCCTCGCCCTCGCCCTTCGTGGTCGGCTCGCCGTGCGAGAAGACCAGCTCGTACTCCCCGCCTGTGTCGTCCCGGTTCATAACGCCCTCCTCTGGCGTGCAGGCGTACAGCCGTGCATCGCGTCCTGATATAGACCCGAATGACCATTATCAGGGAGTTCACTCCGGACGCGAGCGCCGTGTGATCAACGGACGACCGTGAGCGATCGTTCCAGCACCCGGATGCGGACGCGGATTCCAGCGGATTCACCAGGCTCAGAGCCGCGCGTGCGCGGTGATGACCTCCTCGAACCGGTCGATCGTCTCGGGCGTGACGATGGGCCGGCGCTGGGCGATCGCCGCCGGACGGTCGTCCGTTCCCGCCCGGGGCGTACGCCGCCCGCCCGCGCCGTACCCGGTTCCCTGTGGATCCGGCTCGAACGCGCACGGTGCGGCGATCCTGAGGCCGGGGGTGGCGGTGCGCCGGAAACCTGCGCCACGGTGGACGACCCCGGACCGGGAGTCCGACGTTCCGACGGTGGCCAGGAGCAGCCCGAAGCGGCCGGAAGCCACGCCCGAGCTGCCGCGGCCGCGTCGCCCGAGCGCCGTGGAACACGCACGACCGCTTCGTACAAAAAATCTTCCGAGAAGTGTCGAATCGGGTGCACGTGCGGCGTCGTCGTGGATGAGGCCGCGAAACGCGCGGTGATGCGAGTGCAAGGAGAAGCGCCATGCCCAAGTACGTCCTGTTGACCTACCTGCCCGACGGTGGCGAGCCCACGTCCGAGGAGGTGGGCGCCCGCTGGGGCTCCTACCACAAGGCCATGCTGGACGCCGGGATCCTCGTGGCCAACTCGGGTCTGGCCAAGCCGGAGACGGCCACGACCGTGCGGGTCCGCGACGACAAGACGCAGATCACCGACGGGCCGTTCGCCGAGACGAAGGAGTATCTCGCCGGGTTCTTCGTGATCGACGTGGCCGATCTGGACGAGGCTCTGAAGTGGGCTGCCGAGATGCCGAACAGCAGCTACGGGCCGGTCGAGGTGCGTCCGGCCTGGGGCGCGTGACCACGGGCGACGACCGACGGCGGCGGAGGCCGGGCCAGGACCCGGCCGCCGCCGCCGAGCATGCCTTCCGCGAGGAGCAGGGTGCGGTCCTGGCGACGCTGATCCGTCATGTCGGGGACTTCCAGCTCGCCGAGGACGCGGTCCAGGACGCGTTCGTGTCAGCGGTGGCGACCTGGCCCCGGGAGGGGATTCCCGGCAATCCGGGCGCCTGGATCATGGTGACCGCGCGCCGCAAGGCGATCGACCGGCTGCGGCGCGAGCGTGCCGTCGCCGACCGGGCAGCGCGGCTGGCCGAGCTCGCCCGACTGGACGCCCAGGAGCACCGGCCGGGTGACGAGAACGGCGATGTCACCGACGACCGGCTGCGGCTGATCTTCACCTGCTGCCATCCCGCGCTGGCGCTGCCCGCCCGGGTGGCGCTGACGCTGAAGACGCTCGGGGGCCTGAGCACGGAGGAGATCGCCCGTGCCTTCGTCGTCGGCGAGACCACCATGGCGCAGCGCCTCGTTCGCGCCAAGCGGAAGATCGCCGATGCCGGGATCCCGTATCGCGTACCCGGTGCGGAGGCTCTCCCCGAGCGGCTCACGGGCGTGCTGTCGGTCGTGTACCTGATCTTCAACGAGGGTTATGGGGCGACCGGCGGCGACCGGCTCGTGCGCGGCGAACTGTGCGGCGAGGCGATCCGGCTGGGGAGGCTGCTGTGCGCACTGATGCCCGGCGACGCCGAGGTGCGAGGACTGCCGGCGCTGATGCTGCTGCACGACGCCCGGAGCGCCGCGCGGGTGGACGACGAAGGGCGCTACGTACCGCTCGACGAACAGGACCGCACGCGCTGGGACCTGGCACGGATCATGGAGGGCCTCGACACGCTCGACTCCGCGCTGGCGCTCCGCCGCCCGGGCCCGTACCAGGTGCAGGCCGCCGTGGCCGCGCTGCACGTCCGTGCGCCGAGCGCGGAGGAGACCGACTGGGAGCAGATCGCCGACCTGTACGGGACTCTGACGGTGCTGTCCCCGTCGCCGGTCGTCGAGGTGAACCGCGCGGTGGCGGTCGGCCGGGCCTCCGGTCCGCGTGCCGGTCTCGCGCTGCTCGAACCGCTGCTGGAGGACTCCCGGCTGACGCGCTATCAGCCGTTTCACGCAGCCCGGGCCGACCTGCTGAGGCGCGCCGGCGACACCGGCGCGGCACGGGAGGCCTACGAGCGGGCGATCGAGCTCAGCGCCAACACGGTGGAACGGGCCGAGCTGGAGCGCCGGCTGGCCGAGCTGGACGGGTAGAGCCGCGGCTCCTCCCGCCCGCCGTTCCCCCCGGTCGCCCGCGGGGAACGGCGGGCCGCAGGTGCGGCACGCCCTCTCCTCGATGCGAAGGCTCAGCAGATACGGGGCAGTTGTTCCCCGAGCGGCATATCGACGACGCGCGTGCCGCCGAGTCCGGTGCGCGCGACCACCATGCCGGGATGGTCGGCGACCGCCTCCCCGATCACCGTCGCGTCCCTGCCGAGCGGGTGTGCGCGCATGGCCGCCAGGACCGCGTCGGCGTGCTCGCGGGCGACGAACGCGACGAGCTTGCCCTCGTTCGCGACGTACATCGGGTCCAGGCCCAGGACGGCGCAGGCGTTGGCCACGGCCGGTGGGACCGGGACCGCGCGCTCCTGGACGACGACGCCCGTGCCGGATGCCGCGGCGAGCTCGTTGAGGGCCGCGGCGAGCCCGCCGCGCGTCGGGTCGCGCAGCACGTGGAGCGGACACCCGCCCGCGCGCTCCCCTCCGACCGCGAGCATCGCCTCGACCAGGCCGCCGAGCGCGGCACAGTCGCTCTCGATCTCCACGGCGAACTCCAGGCCCTCACGCACGCTCAGGATCGCCACGCCGTGGACGCCGATCGGGCCGCTCACGATGACGACGTCACCGGGGACGACGCGCCGCGGGCGCAGATCGACGCCCTGCGGGATGAGGCCGATGCCGGAGGTGTTGATGAAGATGCCGTCGCCATGGCCCGCCTCCACGACCTTCGTGTCGCCGGTCGCGACCTCCACTCCCGCGGTACGGGCGGCGGCTCCGAGGGCTTCGGCCACGCGACTGACGACCGCGAGCTCGACCCCCTCCTCGAGGATGAAGCCGCAGGACAGGTACGCGGGCCGGGCCCCGCTCATGGCGAGGTCGTTGACGGTGCCGTTGACCGCGAGGTCGCCGATGCTGCCACCGGGGAAGAACAGTGGCCGCACCACGAACGAGTCGGTGGAGAACGCGAGGCGCACACCGCCGAGTTCGAGTGCCGCGGAGTCGCCGAGACCGGCCAGCGCAGGGCCGCCGAAGGCGGGCGCGAAGACCTCCTCGACGAGTTCGGCGGACATGGCGCCGCCCCCGCCGTGGCCCATCACCACACGCGGCTGGTCCCGCAGCGGGGCGGGACAGGTCCACGCCAGCATGTCCGGCGCAGGCGTGGTCGCGGACTGGGTCGTCTCAGACAACGGGGCTTTCCTCCCGGGCGGCGGCGGCCAGGTCGAGCCGCCGGTAGAGGTAGTAGGCGGCGCAGGCGCCCTCGCTGGAGACCATGGTGGCGCCGAGCGGGGTGCGCGGGGTGCAGGTGGTGCCGAAGACCTCGCACTGGTGGGGCTTCAGCAGTCCTTGCAGGACTTCGCCGCTGCGGCACTCGGCCGGTTCTCGGGTGTCGATGCCGGTCACCGAGAAGCGGTGCTCGGCGTCGTAGCCCCGGTAGCGCGGGGAGAGCCGCCAGCCGCTGCCGGGGATCACCCCGATGCCGCGCCAGGCGCGGTCGGTGACCTCGAAGACGTCGTCCAGCATGGCCTGTGCGGCGAGGTTTCCCTCGGGTCTGACGGCTCGCGGATAGGCGTTCTCCACGGTGTGCTCGCCGTTTTCGAGCTGCCGGACCGTACGGCGCACGCCTTCCAGGATGTCCAGCGGCTCGAATCCGGTCACCACGATGGGAACCTGGTACTTCTCGGCGAGCTGCGGGTACTCGCCGACGCCCATCACACTGCACACGTGCCCGGCGGCGAGGAAGGCCTGGACGCGGCAGCTCGGCGACTGCATGATCGCCTCGATCGCCGGGGGGACCCGCACATGGGAGACCAGCAGGCTGAAGTTGGGGATACCCAGCCTGCGGGCCTGATGGACCGTCATGGCGTTGGGCGGAGCGGTGGTCTCGAAGCCGATGCCGAAGAACACGACCTCGCGGTCCGGGTTCTGCTGCGCGATGCCCAGGGCGTCGAGCGGTGAGTAGACCACCCGTACGTCACCGCCCTCGCTGCGCACCTGGAACAGGTCGCGGCCGGTCCCCGGCACGCGGAGCATGTCGCCGAAGGAGCAGAAGATCACGTCGGGGCGTGAGGCGATCTCCAGGGCCTTGTCGATGACCTCCAGCGGGGTGACGCACACCGGACAGCCGGGACCGTGGATCAACTCGATCCCGTCCGGGAGGAGCTGGTCGATCCCGTGCCGGATGATGGTGTGCGTCTGGCCTCCGCAGACCTCCATCAGCGCCCAGGGCCGGGTCACGGTGGCGCGGATCTCGTCGAGCAGCCGCCGGGCCAGCTCCGGGTCCTGGAACTCGTCGATGTACTTCATCGCCCTGCCTCCCCGGGGACGCTGCCGGCGGCGGGCGGCGGCGGTCCGTCCGCTTCGGCGACCGGCTCCCATGGATCACCGAACTCCTCCTGGAGCATGCCGAGGCTCTCGAACAGCTCCAGCGTCTGCCGGGCCGACTCCTCGTCGAGACGCTGCAGGGCGAACCCCACGTGGACGATGGCGTATTCACCGACCTGGAGGTCGGGCAGATACTCCAGGCACACCTCCTTGACCACTCCGCCGAAGTCGACGGTGGCCATACGTGTGCCGTCCCGGTCCTCGATGGCCAGCACCTTGCCGGGTACCGCCAAGCACATGTGTGTCTCCTCGCTGTCGCGCCGCTGCGCGCTCCGTCATCCGGCGGGCTCGGCCGCCGTACGGGCGGCCACGACGAGCTGGCCGAGAGCCAGCCCTCCGTCGTTCGGGGGGATCCGGTGGTGGCGCAGGACGGTGAAGCCGTCCTCCCGCAGTCCTCGTGCGCAGGCCGAGGAGAGCAGCGCGTTGGCGAACACTCCCCCGGTCAGTGCCACGGTGCCGAGGCCGTGCTGCTCGCGTGCCGTGCCGCAGACGGTACGGACGAGCCGGGCGACCGCCCCGTGGAAGCGCGCCGCGACAAGGGCGGCCGGAGTGCCGGTGCGTACGTCGTCGACGACCGCGGCCAGCACGGGCGCCGGGTCGGCGGCCAGCGCGGCGCGGCCGTCCTGACCGGGCGCACGCAGCGCGAAGGCGTAACGGCGGTCGTCGTCGGCGGCGGCGCTCACCGCCGCGGCTTCGAGTTCGACGGCGGCCTGCGCCTCGTATCCGGCGCGGTGGCAGACGCCCGCGAGGGAGGAGACGGCGTCGAAGAGCCGGCCCATGCTTGAGGTGGGTACGCAGTTGAGGTTGCGCTCCAACTGCCGGTCGAGCAGCGCGAGTTCCCCGGGCATGCAGGCATCGACGCAGGGCAGGCCGGCGGTCAGGTCCAGGCCCGCCGCCCGCAGATGCGCGATGGCCATGCGGTACGGCCGCTCCACGGCCGCGTCGCCGCCCGGGAGCGGTACGTACGCGAGGTGGGCGTAGCGGTCGAAGCCGTCGTAGTCGGCCAGCAGGAACTCCCCGCCCCACACGGCTCCGTCCTCCCCGTATCCGGTGCCGTCGAACGCGACGCCGATCACGGGCCGGCTGCCGTCCAGGCCGTGCTCGGCCATGGTGGACGCGACATGCGCGTGATGGTGCTGGACCTGGACGAGCGGCCGTTCTCGGGCGTGGCGCCGGGCCCACGTGCCCGAGCGGTATCCGGGGTGCCGGTCGGCCGCGAGGAGGCCGGGCCGTACTCCCGTGATCGCCTCCAGCTGCTCCTCGGCCTCCTCGAAGGCGTGTTGCGTGGCGAGGTCGTCCATGTCGCCGACGTGCGCGGACAGCCAGGCCTTGCGGCCGGTCCCGAGACAGAAGGCGTTCTTCAGATCGCCGCCGACGGCGAGGGCGGGCGCCACGGACACGGGCAGCGGGACCGGCAGCGGGGCGTAGCCGCGAGAACGGCGCAGCGTCAGCGCCTCCCCGTCGCACACGCGCACCACCGAGTCGTCGCACGGGACATGGATCGGCCGGTCGTGCTGCAGCCACGCGTCGGCGAGGTGGCCGAGCCGGTCCAGCGCCTCGGTGTCGTCGGTGACGATGGGCTCGCCCGAGCGGTTGCCGCTCGTCATGACGAGGAGTCGGGGCGCAGGTGCCTCGTCGCCGTCGAGCCCGAGCAGCAGATGGTGCAGCGGGGTGTACGGGAGCATGACGCCGAGGTCGGGGCTGCCGGGGGCGACCGCGTCCGCGATCCGGGGGGCGCCCGACGCCGGCGCGGGTACGCTGCGGCGACGCATCAGGACGATGGGCCGGGCGCTGCCGGTGAGCAGCTCGCGCTCCTCGGCGCCGACGTGGACGAGGTGCTGGACGGCGGCGATGTCCCTGGCCATCAGGGCGAACGGCTTGTGACCGCGGGCCTTGCGGCGGCGCAGCAGCGCGACCGCCCCGGAGTTGGTCGCATCGCAGGCGAGGTGGTAGCCGCCGAGCCCCTTGACCGCGAGGATCGCGCCACCTGCCAGGAGTGCGCGGGCCTCGGCGACCGGGTCCGCCGCGCCCGCCGGGCCGCCGAGGCTACGGTCGTTCGGATCGGGCGCGTGCACCTGCCGGGGCCGCAGCCCCGGGGCGGCCGGCGCGATGATCAGCCGCAGCCGGGGCCCGCAGGAGGGGCAGGCGACCGGCTGCGCATGGAAGCGGCGGTCGGCCGGATCGGTGTACTCCCGGGCGCAGTCGGGGCACATCGGGAAGTCGGCCATCGTGGTGTGGTCACGGTCGTAGGGCAGCCCCGTGACGATGGTGAAGCGCGGCCCGCAGTGGGTGCACGTGATGAAGGGATGCCGGTGGCGCCGGTCGGCCGGGTCGGCGAGCTCGGCCAGACAGTCGGCGCAGGTGGCGGTGTCCGGGGAGACGAGTGTGCGGACGGGTCCTTCGGTGACGGAGGGAATGATGACGAAACCCCTGCCGCCGGTCGCGGGGACCTCCTCGTCGTGGACCGACTCCACCATCGCCAGGGACGGGGCGTCCCTGCCGATGCGCGTGCAGAACCGCGCCACGGCCAGCGGCGTGCCTTCGACCTCGGCGACGACCCCGTCCCCGGTGTTGGTCACATGCCCCGTCAGCTCCAGTCCGGTGGCCAGGGAGTACACGAAGGGCCGGAAGCCGACGCCCTGCACCACGCCCCGCACGGTGACCCGGCGGCGCCGAACGGAGGTTGCCGCCGCAGACCCGGGCCGCGGGGAGCTCACGGGCGGGCCTGCGCCATGACCGGCGCATGGACGGGGGTGCCGTCGGCCGCCGCGCGTGCGCGGTCGAGCAGGGCGCCGGCCCCCTGTCCCGCGCGTACGGACGTGAGGATCACGTCCACACCCGGATTGACCTGCTGGACATGGGTGCGGAATGCGGCCTCGTCGAATCCGACGGCGTCGGCGATGTCGGTCTTGGTGACGACCACCAGGTGCGCGAGGCCGAAGGCCGTCGGGTACTTCAGCGGCTTGTCCTCGCCCTCGGTCACCGAGGCGAGGACCACGCGGAGCGACTCACCGAGGTCGTACGAGGCCGGGCAGACGAGGTTGCCCACGTTCTCCACGAACAGCAGCCGCGTGTCCTCGGGCAGCCAGCCGTCCAGATGCCCGGCCAGCATTCCGGCCTCCAGGTGGCACAGCCCGTCGGTGAGCACCTGCTTGACCGGGACGCCGGAGCGGGCCAGGCGCTCGGCGTCGTTCTCGGTCGCGAGATCGGCCGTCAGTGCGGCGACCCGCACACCCCGTTCCCGTGCCAGCAGCAGCTCCGCCTCGAGCAGCGCGGTCTTGCCGCTGCCGGGGCTGGACAGGAGGTTGACCACGGTGGTTCCGCGGGCGGCGAGTTCGGCGCGCAGGGTGTGCGCTGCGGCGTCGTTCTTGGCGAGCACCGCCTGCTGCAGATCCACGACACGGCACATGGGTCAGCTCTCCTCGGAGATCGGTTCGCGATGGGGGCGGACGGATGCGTACGCCGGGTCGTCGTCCCACTCCACGGCGGCGATCCTCAGTTCACGGCCCGAGACCAGCTCGGCGGTCGCCGTGCCGCACGCCGGGCAGCACAGCTGCGGCGGCATCCCGACCGCCCAGACGTCCGCGCACGGCTGGCAGCGGGCCCGGCCGAGGACCGGCTCCGCGATCAGTTCCGCGCCTTCCAGCACGGTGCCGGCGCAGGCGAGTTCGAAGCAGAACGTGAGGGCGTCCGGGACCACTCCCGCCAGTTCACCGACCTGGAGCCGTACGGCCTTGACCGCGGCGGCGCCGCCGGAGCGGCGCGCCGCCTCCTCGACCTGGTCGACGACGGCCAGCGCGATGGACATCTCGTGCATCGGTCTCCGTCCTGCGCGGCGGGCGGGCCCCCAGGGCCATTACAGGGCGGGGCCACGGGGCTGGTGCACCGGCACGCCGACACCACACGGTTGCGTACGTCATTCGGTGCAGCGCCCGGGCCGGCAGCAGCCTGCGGCCCCCTGGCGCCTCGTCACATCGCTCGGATGCGCAGATAGCGTCTGATGTCGGGCAGGAAGTGGACGAGAGCGGCGACCACGGTGGCGACGGCAGCGCCGCCGATGATGTTCTTCTTCATGGTGTTCTCCTCGTGAGGGTGTTCGTCGGGGCCTTGTGCCGCACCAGGTCCATGACCATCCGCACGGCCTCGGGCACGGCGGCGGCCACCTGCGGGCCGAGTCCGATGCCTTCGTCGAGGCAGCCGGGTTCGCAGCCCACGACGAACGTGTGCCGCGGCGGCGTGGCGCCCGTGCCCGCGCACAGGGTGTCCAGCAGGGCCAGAACGGCGTCGGGGGACATTCGGTGGCCGTCGAGAGGAACGCTCGCCGGGGCGTCGGTGGCGGGGGTCCCCGGCTCGATCAGATACAGCGTTCCGGGCTCGCCGCCGCGGGCGACGGCATCGATCAGGACGAGCGTGTCGTATCCGTCGAGCAGCTGATACGCGAGGTGGACGCCCCGGATGCCGATGTCCACCACGTGGACGTCGTCCGGCAGCTGTTGTTCCGTCAGCCTGCGTGCGGTCTCGACGCCGAAGCCGTCGTCGCCGAGGAAGATGTTGCCGACGCCGGCCACGAGCGTCCGGGCGGTGTCCGGTGCGCTGCCGTTCACGCGTCCTCCAGGGGTTCGACCTCGTCGGGCTGGAAGTAGAGGAAGCGGCCCTGTTCGCGGCGGATGTCGGCACCTGGGTCGCCCTCGACGGTCACCGCGATGTGCACTCCCCCGTCCACGTCGTGCAGGACGGCCTCGACGTGTGCGCTGCGGCCGTGCAGGAAGAGGTCCTGGGCGTCGCTGTGGCGCAGGCCGGGCCGCAGCAGGACGCGGCTGCCGGCGCCGACCTGCCGGCCGTCGACCAGGACGCGATCGCGTGCCGGGTCGACGCTCGTGTCGCTCCCCGGGTCCCACCAGGGCGTGTCCGGCCGGAGGACGTCCGCACCGGGTTCGGCGGAGGCGGGCTGCCCGGGTCCTGCGGTGACCTCCCGCATGCTGCGCACCGCGCCGTGCAGACGCTCCAGGACCTCGGGCGGCATCGAGTCGGCGAGGTCGATCACGGCCGCCGCCCGGGCGTCCGTGCCCCGCGCCTCGCGCTTCTCCTCGTCGGTGAGGGCCGCTGTGCGCAGCGCGAGGATCTCGTCGATCTCGGTGGCGTCGTAGAGTGCCCCGGGGCTCTCCGGCGCGATGGCCGGATGGTCCTCGAGGATGATCGGGGACGACAGCACGAGGTCGGCCTCGCCGGTCCTGCCCGCGAGCACCGGCCAGGTGTGCAGATTCCGGCAGGACGCGACGGCGCCCTTGGCCCACTCGGGCGGGTCGGTCATCGAGAGGAACGCCCCGGCGTCCAGGCACAGCAGCAGATGGCTGGCGACGAGCGAGTGCGGCAGGGCCGCATCGCGGTCCCCGCCCGGCTCCGGCATCCAGGTGCTGGTGTTCTCCAGGACGGCGGTCAGCCTCATCGTCCGGTACGGGCCGTCGAGTTCGGCGGCACGGAGCCGGACGGCACCGCTGACCTCCTCGCGCCGGCGGACGAGCCGCCCCACGGTCCGCCCGGCCGTGTCCAGGACGGGTTCGGTCTCCTCGCGCGCGGGCCGCGTGAAGGGGACCGTTGTTCCCTCCCCGGTCAACTCGGCCACGGGGACCGTCAGTTCGACGCGCTCCTCCACGCCCTCGTCCCAGGGAACCACGACGCGGTCGTCGAGGTGGAGTTCGCGCACGGTCTCGTAGCGGCCGTCCGCACCGGCCTGCTGGACGATGCGTCGCCGGGTGTGCAGGAAGCGCACCTCGACGGCGAGGGTCGCGCCGGGTCTCGGCTCCATCAGGCATTCGGTGTGCTGGAATTCGTGCTCCTCGCAGGAGGCGCTCCAGGCGGGCGGTACGAGCACACCGAACTGCCAGCGCAGCCGGTTCTTCGCCGCCGACGCCCGGTACGGGTACAGCACATAGCCCTCGAAGAGGACGGCGTCGGCGACGTGCCGGGCGGTGGCGAGCCGGGCTTCCGTCGCCGGGGGGAACGAGGCGTCGGTCACGGCGCCGTCCTCTCGCCCGCCGCGTCCAGGAGGGCCTCGACCGTCGCCTGCCAGGACGGCAGCGCCCGCCGCGACCGGTAGGCGAGCAGGGCGTCCAGCGTGTCGCCGGGCAGCCGGACCCAGCCACAGCCGGGGAAGTGCTGATCGACCATCTCCTGCCAGACCTTCACCGGCATCCGGCAGACGGTCTCCCGGTCCCAGGGCACCGGTTCGACGTGGAATCCGCCGGCGCCGGTGAAGGCGGTGCCGGAGAAGAGCATGAGCAGCGGCACGTCGCCCTCGGACAGCGCGTGGAAGTAGCGGGTGGCGGCGACGTCCATGTCGTACGTGCAGGGCACGACGAGGTCCGCCTCGGTCTCTCCGGTGAAGCCGGGCACCATGAGGGAGACCTGGGCGAACTGCACGGGGTGGAGGGTGCTGCCCCAGCGTGAGCGGTCACCGAAGAGGTCGGTGAGCCCGTCGGCCTCCGCGGGCGCGTAGGCGCGCCGGGCCGGTTCGATGCGCACCTGGCAGCGCAGCGCGAGGGCGTGGACCCGGGTCTCCTCCGATGCGGTGATCCGCAGCCGGAAGACAAGGGTGGGACCTGCGGCGTACGGGTCGGCGCGCACGCCGGTGCAGCTGAAGGTGAAATCGGTCATGACCGGCTCCCCTGCGGCTCGCGGGCCTGCTGTCGCACGTGGTCGAAGAAGGCGTCGAGTGCGGCGCGGGCCTCCGCTCCCCCGTCGAAGCCCTGCCAGTGCAGCCGCATCCGGCCGACGAGTTCGTAGCAGATGTCGACCGGCACGAGGTAGCACTGGATGCGTCCGCCGGAGCGGCGCAGCAGCAGGGCTTCGACGTCGGGCTCGAGCAGGGCGGCGAGCCGGGTGCCCGCGAGGACGCTCTGCCAGGACGCCGGGTCCAGTTCGCTCTCGGTGGCGCCGGCCGGGCTCGGGTAGAGCGCGACCAGCCGGTCGAGTGCGGCGTTGCGGAAGAAGAAGGCGACGCCGACGGGGATGCCCAGCAGTTCCCAGGCGTTGTCGTCGATCCGGTGGCCGGGGTCGGCGAGGTAGCGGCCGGGGACCGCCCGGAAGCGGCCCTGCGAGGCGCCCGGGCGGTCCATCAGGTGGGCACAGGGGACGCAGGCGCAGGCCAGTGCCCGTTTCTCGATGTCCACGAGGTGCCGGTGACGGTCGTCCGGGAGGGCGACCCCGCACAGTTCGCACCGCTCCTCGCGGGGCGGCCTGGGTCCGGTGAAGCGGCGCAGGCCCCGGGGGCCGGGAGCATCCGGCCCGGTGCGGATCGCGCTCACCGTGCCGTGGCCGCGGTGCGGCCGGCGGTGGCCTCGGCGGGCGCCGCGTGGGGCGGGCCCGAGCCGATCTGGAGGAGGGCCGGCTCGCGCGAGACGGCCGCCGTGTCCAGCTCCACAGCGGTCACTTCGGGTGCGAAGCGGGACAGGGCCTCGGCGGCGGCCTGCCGCGCGACCTCCTGGGTGCTGGGGCAGCCGCAGCCGGACGCGCCCGTGACCCGCAGTCGCAGCACGCCGGTCGCCTCGTCGAACCCCGCCGACTCGACGGAGTGCTGGACGCTGCCCAGGGCGCGCGCGATCCGGGTGGGGACGTCCTCGGGGTGCAGGTCGTGCAGGACCAGCAGGCTCGCGACGAGTTCGTCGCCGAGGAGCCCGGCGAGGGGGTCTCCGCCGGGTCGCACGGCAGCGGGGCGGCCGAGCACTTCGAGGGTTCTGGCCAGCCCGGCGCCGTAGAAGTCCATCAGGACCCGCACCAGTTCCTCGGCGGCCGCACACGCCTGCCCGTCGCCGTCGGCGGCGAGCCGGTCGAGGATCTCCTCGACACGGCGGCCTGCCTGCTCCGCGGTCACCGCGCTCATCCGGCGAGGCCGCTCAGTCCGGTGGGCACGTGCATCGACTTCACCGTTCTGCCGTCGCCCACGTACATGTGGACGCCGCAGGGCAGACAGGGGTCGAAGCTGCGGACGGTACGCATGATGTCGATGCCCTTGAAGTTCTCCGGCGGATTCTCCTCGAAGATCGGCGTGTTCTGCACGGCGTCCTCGTACGGGCCGGGGGTGCCGTAGGTGTCGCGGGTGCTCGCGTTCCACGGCGTCGGCGGATAGGGATGGTAGTTGGCGATCTTGCCGTCCCTGATGACCATGTGGTGGGAGAGGACGCCGCGTACGGCCTCGGTGAAGCCGACGCCGATGGACTCGTCCGGCACGTCGAACTTCTCCCAGGTCTGGGTGCGTCCGGCACGCACCTCGTCGAGGCCCCTCTCGGCGCAGTGCAGGGCGACGGCCGCGGCGTAGGCCTGGAAGTAGGTGCGGGCGCGGTTGCGCTCCAGCGCGTTGCTCCACTGCGGGATCTTCCACTCGAAGGTGGTCTCCGGCTTGGTCAGCGTGCGCGGCAGGTTGATGACGACGCTGTGCCCGGTCGCCTTGACGTAGCCGATGTCGACGAGCCCCGACAGCGCGGTGGACCACAGCCGGGCGATGGGTCCGCCGCCGGTGTCCAGCGCCAGGTGCTCCTTGCCGTCGAACCAGCGCGGGGCCATCACCCAGCTGTACTTGTCGGCGAAGTCCCGCTTCTGCGGGGCGGGGATGGTGTGCTGGTTCCAGGGGTGGCGGGGGTCGACGGGGTTGCCGAGCGGGTCGTGCGTCACGAACTGCTCCTGGCCCTCCCAGTCCTCGTAGTACGAGCTGCCGAGCAGGATGCGGATACCGAGGTTGATCTTGGTGAGGTCGTTGGTGACGAGCTTGCCGTCGACGACGATGCCGGGGGTGACGAACATGCGCCGGCCCCAGTCGCTCATGTTGGCGTAGGTGAAGTCGCAGTACTCGGGGTCGTTGAGCGCGCCCCAGCAGCCGAGCATCACACGCCGGCGGCCGACCTCCTCGTACCCCGGCAGGGCCTCGTAGAAGAAGTCGAACAAATCGTCGTGCAGCGGCACGACGCGCTTCATGAACTCCACGTAGCGCATGAGGCGGGTCATGTAGTCGGTGAACAACTGGACGGACGCGACCGTGCCCACGCCGCCCGGGTAGAGCGTGGAGGGGTGCACATGGCGGCCCTCCATCAGGCAGAACATCTCCCGCGTGTAGCGGCTCACCTGGAGGGCCTCGCGGTAGAACTCGCCTTCGAGCGGGTTGAGGGAGCGCATGATGTCGGCGATCGTGCGGTAGCCGTGCTCGGCGGCGTGGGGCGCCTCGGTGCGCTGCGCCTGCTCCCAGACGCCCGGGTTGGTCTCGCGGACCATCTTCTCGCAGTAGTCGACCCCGACCAGGTTCTCCTGGAAGATGTTGTGGTCGAACATGTACTCGGCGGACTCGCCGAGGTTGATGATCCATTCACCGAGGTGCGGCGGCTTCACGCCGTAGGCCATGTTCTGCGTGTAGACCGAACAGGTGGCGTGGTTGTCGCCGCAGATGCCGCAGATGCGGCTCGTGATGAAGTGTGCGTCGCGCGGGTCCTTGCCCCGCATGAAGACGCTGTAGCCGCGGAAGACCGACGAGGTGCTGTAGCACTCCGCGACCCGCTTCTGCTTGAAGTCGATCTTCGTGTGGATGCCGAGACTGCCCACGATCCGGGTGATCGGATCCCAGGACATCTCCACCAGGCCGTCGCCGGTCGTTTTCGCCTGTGTCGCCATTGTGAGTGCGGTGCCCTTCTTCACGTCTTCGAGCAGGAGGGGGTGGGTCGATGTCCTGAAGGCGGGTCACCACGGGGGCCGGTAGCCGGTGGTGATCTTCTCGCCCGTGTGCCGCCACTTGGGCTCCTTGTCCACCGTCCTGGCGGTGATCGATCGGAGTCTGCGGATGAAGGCCCCGTACGCTCCGCTGCCCGTGACGGACAGCCGGGCGCCGGGCGGCTCGTCCATGAACGGCATGAACTTGTCGGGGAAGCCGGGCATGGTGCAGGCGATGCAGATGCCGCCCACGTTCGGGCAGCCGCCGATGCCGTTCATCCAGCCGCGCTTGGGTACGTTGCACTTGACGACGGGGCCCCAGCAGCCGATCTTGACCAGGCACTTGGGCGAGTCGTACGTCTCGGCGAACTGGCCCTGCTCGTAGTAGCCGGCCCGGTCGCAGCCCTCGTGCACGGTCGCGCCGAACAGCCAGGTCGGGCGGAGCTTGTCGTCCAGCGGGATCATCGGCGCGGACCCCGCGGCCTGGTAGAGCAGATAGGTCAGGGTCTCCGCGAAGTTGTCGGGCTGGATCGGGCAGCCGGGGACGCACACGATGGGGATTCCGGCCTTCGACGTCCAGTCCCAGCCCAGATAGTCGGGCACGCCCATGGCACCCGTCGGGTTGCCCTGCATCGCATGGATGCCGCCGTACGTGGCGCAGGTGCCGATCGCGACGACGGCCAGGGCCTTGGGCGCCAGCCGGTCGATCCACTCACTGGTCGTGATGGGCTGTCCGGTCTCCGGATTGTCGCCGAAGCCGCACCAGTAACCCTCCTGCTTGATGGACTCGTTGGGCACCGAGCCCTCGACGACCAGCACGAACGGATCGATCTCGCCGCGCTCCCCCTTGAAGAACCACTCGATGAAGGTGTCGGCGCCGCCGACCGGTCCGCACTCGAAGTCGATCAGAGGCCAGTGGACCTGGATCTTCGGCAGGCCGGGAAGCGCGCCGAGCGCGATCTCCTCGATGCTGGGCTGCATGGCTGCGGTCAGGGCGACCGAGTCGCCGTCGCAGCTCAGTCCCGCGTTGATCCAGAGGATATGGATCGGCTTTTCGTCCGTGGCCGCGCCGCCGGACGAGTCCGCGGCGTCGACCGTGGTCGGCGTTGCTGCATCCATGAGGACGCCTCCTGGGGAGGTATGACGACAAAGTCCCGCGTTCGGGACTTCTCTCTTGCTAACAGGCGCTCGGTCCCCCTGCCACCGCGCGCTGCTCCGAAGCGGGGCCGCCGGGCGGGGACTCCTTGCGGACGAACGCGCGGCGGAGCGCGTGGTACGGGGCGGTGGGGTCGCGGAAGGTGCGCAGCATGCGGGCGAGCTCCTCCTCCCGGTGGCGGGCGAGCGGTTTGACGGCCTCCCGGCGCTCGCTCTCCGCCTTCTTCGCGGCGATGCGGGACTGCGTCGCGGGAAACGGGGCCAGCCGGGCGGCCAGTGCGCTCACCTCGGCGGTGAACTCCTTCGGTCCGCAGTCGACGACCCGGTCCACCAGACCGGTCCGCAGCGCGGCGGTCGCGGTCATCGGCCGCGCCTCCCGGGTGAGGCGTTCGGCCATCGGCTCACCCACTCGGCGGGGCAGGGTGTACGTCCAGTACTCCGAGCCGTACAGCCCCATGAGCCGGTAGTGCGGGTTGAGCACCGCGCCCGCCCGGCACCAGACCTCGTCGGCGGCCAGCGCGAGCATCACCCCGCCTGCCGCGGCATTGCCGCCGACGGCGGCCACCACCAGCCGGTCCGTGGTGGTCAGCACGGCCTCGACCAGGTCGTCCATCGCGTTGATGTTGGCCCAGGACTCGGCCGCCGGGTCGGCGGCCGCCTCGATCACCTTCAGGTGGATGCCGTTGGAGAAGAAGTCCCGGCCGCCGCCCAGCACCAGCACCGAGGTCGGCCGCGAGCAGGCCACCCGGTAGGCGTCGAGCAGTCGCCGGCAGTGCGAGGTGCTCATCGCGCCGCCGGGGAAGGAGAACGACAGCATCCCGACCTGCCCCTCCTCCCGGTAGCGGATGTCGCTCCAGGTCCGGCGGCGCTCGTCGCGGTGCAGGGGGGCGGGGAGTTCCGGCAGCGGCGGCAGCCGGGCGCCGAGGGCCAGCGTCGCGGGGAGGGTGAACGTGGCGGGGCCCCCGGGCCTGCGGCGGGGGCGCAGCTCGGGGATCCAGACCGCACCGTCCGTCGTCGCCCGGCAGACCGCACCGGCGCGGGTCGCGAGCAGCGCCCCGGGGCGGCCGCGCAGCCCGTCCTCCGGGTGGCCGCCGTGGAGGAACCACTCGTCGCCCAGCAGCTCGTCCAGCACACCGGGCTGCGAGTCGGCGGCGCGCAGCGTGCGCAGGACCGTCTCGGTGGAGTCGTCCTCCCAGGAGACGCGCCGCAGCTCCTGGCGGACGTGCGGACGGGTCCTGATGGCCGCGATCGGCAGGCTGCTCTGCGGCTGCGGGGTGTACCGACCGGACGCGAAGCGGTCGACGGCCAGCAGGACCGCGGCCACTGCGGCGTCGGAGACCTCGTTCCGGTACAGGTCGCTCTTGGCGACGGGCGGTAGGGGACAGCTCGCCGTGGCCCACACGTCGCCGGCGTCCATCTCCTCGTCCGCCTGCAGGACCGTGACGCCCCAGGTACGGGCACCCTCGTGGATGGCCCAGTCCAGCGACGACGGCCCGCGGTCGCCCACCGGCCCAGGATGGACGATGAGACAGGTGTGTGCGGACCACACGTCACGCGGGACGGCGGCCTTCAGCAGGGGCGCCAGCACCAGGTCCGGCTCGTGCCGGCGGACGGCGTCCCGTACGGCTGCTCCGTTCGGGGTCGCTTCCACGGCGACGCTGTGTCCGCGGTCCCGCAGTTCGGCATGGACTCGCTGCGTGAGGCTGTTGTACGCGCTGGCGACGAGCAGGATGTGCATGGCGGCCTTCCACCGGATCCGGCGGCTCATGGCCGGAAGCGGATCCGGCTGCCTGCGATCGTGGGCCCGCCGGGCCGGGGGCGTGCCGCTGCCGGGCCGGGGTGTCACTCGAAAGCGGACAGCACAGCCGACCGATCGGCTGTGGCCGACCAGCCGGCGGAGTGCTCAGCGGAGTGCTCATGCGGAGCCCTCGGCGTGGAGTCCTCAGCGGACCTGCGCGCGGGGCCGCCCTGCTCGATCTTCCCGGGCGCTCAGAACGCGGCGTACCTCTCCGGCATCGGCAGTTCCACGCCGTCCAGTTCCACCGTGCAGCCGGGCTTGACCCGCACCAGGTGCGGCTGGTGCACCCGCACGAGGAAACTGCGGACGGGTTCGTCCGGCAACTCGCCGGACAGTACCGTCGTTCCCGTGCCGTGCTCACGCCGGTATGCGATCACTTTGCCATCGACCAGGAGTTCGATGCCGCCGTGTCTGCCGGGGCCCACGTTCACCGTGATCGAGTGACTGCCCTGGTCCAGGTGGAAGTGGTGGTTGCGCGACATGGCACACCTCCGCAGTGCCGCCCCCACCTCAGACTAAGTCCGGTCTGAGACCCCCGCAGGTGGGGCGAAGGGGGCGAGGCGGGCTACGGCAGGCTTCGCGGCGTCGCCGGGAACCGGATGTGACGGAAATGTGTCTGTCGTGGGGACAGCACCCGAGGCCCGCACCAACCGGGCGGGCCCGGCCGCCGAGGGGGGCGGAATGAACGCTTGGTCGGTCCCCGGGTACACGGAGACCAGGGAACTCGGTGCGGGCGGCAGCGGCCGCGTCGTCCTCGCCGTCCACGACGCGACGGGCATCCCGGTGGCCGTCAAGTACCTCGGCGAACGGCTGCGCCGGGACGAGGCCTTCGTACGGGAGTTCAGGTCGGAGGCACGACTGCTCGGCAGGCTCGACACACCGCACGTGGTGCGGCTGTACGAGTACGTCGAAGCGCCGGAGGGCGCGGCCATCGTCATGGAGCTGGTCGACGGCATCGCCCTGCGCGCCCTGCTGTCGCGGGAGGGGCGCACTGAGCCGGAGCCGGCACTCGTGGTCCTGAAAGGCTCCCTGCTGGGGCTCGCCGCGGCGCACCGGGCCGGTGTGGTGCACCGGGACTACAAGCCGGAGAACGTGCTGGTCGCGGCGGACGGATCGTCCAAGCTGGCCGACTTCGGTATCGCGGCGCGCCGCGGAACCGAGGTCGGCGTCGCGGGCACGCCCGCGTACATGGCGCCCGAGCAGTGGAGCGGCGCGCCCGCCACGCCTGCGGCCGATGTCTACGCGGCGACGGCGACGTTCTACGAATGCGTCACCGGCCGGAAGCCGTACGCCGGCCAGAACTTCGCCGAGCTGGCGCTGCAGCACACCACCGCTCCGGTGCCGGAGGAGGACGTACCGGAGCCGGTCCGTCCGCTGGTCCGGCGCGGGCTCGCGAAGAGTCCGCAGGAGCGGCCGGCGAACGCCGAGGCGTTCGTGGCGGAACTGGAGGAGCGCGCCCGGGCCGCCTACGGGCCGGACTGGGAGGAGCGCGGACAGCGCAAACTCGCCGCGCTCGCGGCGCTGTTGCCGCTGCTGTTTCCGTCGGCGAGCGCGCCGCCCGCCACCACGGCGGCGCTCGCCACGACCTCGCTGGGGCCCGGGCGTGGGCACCGGCCGGGTGGTCTGTGGCCCGGCGGGCAGGGACTGTTCGCCGGGGCGCTCGCACTGGTGCTGGGTCTGGTGCTGGTCCTGACGGCGCGGGCCGCCGACGAGGGGCCGGGGCGGACGACGGCGCAGGCGGTCGCCACGACCAGCGCCCTGCCGCAGCAGGGCGAAGCGGCGGGGGCGCCGTCCTCCACACCGTCGGAGAGCCCCACGGTGACCGGCTCCCCCACGCCGTCGGAGAGCACGCCGGGGCCGACGCCCACGCCGTCCTCCGCGGTGTCCGACGGCCCGTCGGAGCCGCCGGTCACGGTGTCCGTCCCGCCCGTCACCACGGAGCCCCCCGTCACGTCCGAACCACCGGTCACCTCGAAGCCTCCGGCGGTGGCCGTCACCTCCGTCTCCGTCACTTCGCTGCGGCAGACGGGCACGGCGACCGCGAGCGCGACCGTGGAGATCGTGACCGACGGGCCCGGCCCGGTGACCCTCACCCTGAACTGGGCCACCGGCGACGCGAAGGGCAGCGCCGGCACCCCGGACGGCGCCGGCACCTTCGAGCGCAGCGGCGCCACGCGGTACACCCTCACGGTCGACCACACGTTCCAGGGCGCCGGCTGCTACTGGAGCGTCCGGGCCGCTACGTCACCGGCCGCGGCGAACGGCGGTTCCGAGCAGCAGATCCTGACCAGGCGGTGCACGATCACATGAACGACCCGCGGATCCCTGCGGCGTCCGGTCCGGGGCCGGATCCAGGGGCGGAAGCGAGTGCGGCTCCGGCTCCGGCTCCGGCTCCGGCTCCGGCTCCGGCTCCGGCTCCGGCTCCGGGCGACGACTACAGCGCGACCGTACTGGCCAGCCACTGGGTCGAGCGGCCCGACCCGTCGCGCGAGCACGAGGCGGTCCCGGACCGGGTGGAGGGAGTGGTCCTCCGCTTCGGCCCAGGTGTCACGGCCGCCGCCCGCCCTCGTCACGAGCAGGACAGCACGGCCACCGTCTGGCACGGCACGCTCCCAGGCCGTCCTCCCCTGCCTCCCGAGCGCCCCGCCCCGCGGCTCGCGGGCCTGCGCCGCTACACGCTGGCGGCGCTCGTGCTGCTGGCCGTGCTCTGCTTCCTCGCCTGGGAGCGGTACGGGCCGGGCGTCTCCGTACGGCACGTGTCCGTCCGCACCGATCCCTCCGGGCCGGGCTGCGAAGGCACCGCGGACATCACGGCGCTGGTGGACACGGACGGGCGGCCCGGCACCCTGACATACCGATGGGTGCGCAGCGACGGCACCACCTCGCAGGAACTGACCGAACGGCTGGCGCGCGGGCAGCGGCAGGCACACCTGCGACTCCTGTGGACGTTCCACGGCGAGGGCGAGTACGCCGCTCGGGCCGAGCTGCGGATCACCTCGCCCACCCATCACACCGCGGCGGCCGACTTCACGTACTCCTGTCCCTGACGGAGGCCCGCATCCAGCCCTGCGAGCAGGGGTCCGGCCCGTCGCGGGCGGCTCGGCCCGCGGCCCCGGCCCCGGCCCCGGGACGACGGATGGTGGTGCCGGGATCGGGATCCAGGGTGAGCCGGTGGAAACCGGTGCCCTCTGCGTGCAGCGGCCAGAGTTCCCGGGCGCATACGGGCGCCGCGGCGCCGCGGTCGGCCGCCTGACCGATGGGAGGGCCCATGGCAGCCGGTGCCGTGTCGTCCGCGACCTGCGCGGGGGTGCCCCGACGGTCGACCGGCGCTCCGGCGAAGGTGATCGTCGCACCGAACTGACCGAGTGCCCGGGCCCAGGTGAGTGCCGCTCCGGCGCTGAGCCCGGGGCCACCATGGGCAGGGTGACGGTGCGGAACACCCGTACCGGGCGAGGCTTCGAAGGACGCGGCGGCGGTGACAACTCTCCGGCCGATTCGCCATCGCGGACGAGGTCATCGGAGGAAGCCGGGAAGCGCCACGACGACTGCGCTCTGTATCCGGCCGACTGCGGGGAGTGTGCCTAAGGTGCAGGAGTCACCGCCGGTGCACACCGGCCTTCCGCTCGACGATCAAGGCGCAGCCCATGACTCTCTCCATCCGCAACCAGCTCCCTGGCACCGTCACCGCGGTCACCACCGGCGAGGCCATGGCGACGGTCAAGGTCCATCTCGCCGGAGGCCATGACATCACCGCGGCCGTCACCGCGGACTCCGTGCGGGAGCTGGGTCTCGAGGCAGGCTCCGCGGTCCGCGCCCTGGTCAAGGCGACCGAGGTGGCCCTGGCCACAGGGCCGGTCAAAGGCGTGAGCATCCGCAACCAGATCCCCGGCAAGATCATGGCCATCTCCCACGGCATCGCCATGGCCGGCGTAAGGATGACGGTCGAGGGCGGTGAACTGACGGCCGCGATCACCACGGAGGCCGTCGACGACCTCGGACTCTTCGTCGGTTCCTCCGTGGTCGCGCTGATCAAGTCCACCGAGATCTCTCTCGCGACCGCCTGATCGTCACGCCAACCCGCCGTCCGGGGATCGGAAGGCCGAGGAACGGGCGGCCCGGGGAACGGACGGCCCGGGGAACGGACGGCCCGGGATCGGAAGGCCGAGGATCGGACGACCGGGGAACGGACGGCCCGCACACGGCCCCGCCGTGCGGGGAACGGACGGCCCGGGGAACGGACGGCCGGGGAACGCACGGCCGGGGAACGCACGGCCCGGGAATCGGATGACCGCGGGAGGAGCTTCGGAGCCTGCGTCAGGGGACGTCGACGTGCACGTTCGTCGACTTCACACGGGCCGTGACGGTCACCCCCACCTCGATGCCCAGCTCGTCGACGGACTCCCGCGTCACCAGCGACACCAGCCGGTGGGGGCCGGCCTGGATCTCGACCGCGATGACGTCATCGGCGGTCACCGCGGTCACGATCCCCGCGAAGGCGTTGCGCACGGACGTGGAGACCCCGTCCGGGACGGGGTGCAATCCCGCGGCCCGTTCCTTCGCGAACGCGGCCAGGCCCACTCCGTCGATGACCCGGTTGCCGCCCGACCCGTCCCGGTCCATCCGCAGCCGTCCGCCGTCCGCCCAGCGGCGGACGGTCTCCGGACTCACGCCCAGCAGCTGCGCTGCCTGCCCAATGGTGTACGACGGCACATCCCGCACTCTAGATGAGCAGGTGCCCCGCCTGTTCGCCCAGCCGGCGGAGCAGCACTGCCACCCGCTCGTCCTCCGGCGGCAGAGTGGTCAGCAGCACGTACGCGCTGCCGTCGGCCTCGAAGCCGAAGGGCGCGACGAGCCGGCCGGCCCGGACGTCGTCGTGGACGAGCGCGAGGGGGCCGATGGCGACGCCGAGGCCGCTGGCCGCGGCCTGCAGGCTCAGATAGAAGTGCTCGAAGGTCTGCTCGGTCGCGCCGGCGGGAGGTGCCGTTCCCGCGCAGGCGGCCCAGTCGGACCAGGCCGTCGGCCGGGTGCGGGTGTGAAGCCGCGGCAGATCCGCGAGGCCGGCGGGCGAGACGAGGCCGCGAGCGAGCTCCGGTGAGCACACCGGGCCGATCCGCTCGTCGAACAGGCGGTGTGCCGGCACGCCGTCGGGCAGTTCGAAGTCGTTGCGCCGGATCGCGGCGTCGATCCCCTCACGGCCGAACGGCACGGGGCCGCCGGACGCGACGAGGTGCAGGTCGAGCCCTGGTGCGGCATCGGTGAGCAGCGAAAGCCGCGGGATCAGCCAGCGCATGAGCAGGGTCGGTTCGCAGGACAGCACGAGGGGTCCTGGCGCGACCGCTGCCCGCGTGCGCCGGGCCGCCGAGCTGAGCAGACCGAGGGCGTCGGCGACCTCCCGGGCCAGCGTGTGCGCGGCCGGGGTCGGTACGACCGAGCGGTTGCGCCGCTCGAACAGGCTCACCCCCACGGCGTGTTCCAGCTGCTGGATCTGGCGGCTCACGGCGCCGTGCGTCAGATGCAGCTCCGCGGCGGCCTTGCTCACGCTCGCGTGCCGGACGGTCGCCTCGAACGCCACCAGGGTCCCCAGCGGCGGCAGATCGCTCCACGTCATGTGTGAGATCTCATCACAGATGGCGTGAGGATTCATCCCTTTACAGCCTGCGCTACGACCGGCAAAAGTGGGATCGTCCGGCGGACTCAAGGAAAGGCCCGCACGATGCAGAAGGTCAGCCTCTCTCACGCATTCGCCTCGTTCTCCGACACCTGGAGCCCGAAGGTGGCAGGGGTCGTGAACGACATGGCCGTGAAACTCGTGAAATTCAGCGGTGAGTTCGTCTGGCACCACCACGAGGAAGAGGACGAGCTCTTCCTCGTGGTGCGCGGAAAGCTGCGGATGCGGCTGCGGGACGGGGACATCGTGCTGAATCCTGGGGAATTCCTCGTCGTCCCGCGCGGTACGGAGCACTGTCCCGTCGCAGAGGAGGACTGCGAGGTCGTGCTCCTGGAGCCCGACACCACGCTCAACACCGGCAACGTACGCAACGAGCGCACGGTCACCGAACTCGACCGCATCGAGCAGGCCTGATGCGGAGCCCGGCACCGGCCGCAGGTCGGCCACCGCGGCGGATCGCGATTCTCGCCGACGACCTGACGAGCGCCGGCGACGGGGCCGCGCCGTTCCGGGCGGCCGGCTTCCCGGCACGGATCCGGCTCTCCGGTCCGGCCGGGGAACCGGCCGGGCAACCCGCCGGGCAACCGGCCGAGGCGACATCCGGTGCGAGGGCCGACACGATGGCCGCCGCGACAGGGCCCGGAGTGACGGCGGTCGACCTCGACAGCCGGGTGCGACCGGCGGCGCAGGCTGCCGAGCGGACCGCCGCCGCGGCGGCCGCGCTGGCCTGTGCGGACGTCCTGCTCAAGACCGTGGACTCGACACTCCGGGGGCACCTCGCCGCGGAGACCGCCGCCGCCCTGTCGGCGAGTGGTCGTCGTACAGCGGTCATCGCGCCCGCGTTCCCGGCGGAGGAGCGCACGACGGTCGGCGGCGTGCAGCTGCTGGCGGGACGTCCGGTGCACGACACCCCGTTCGCGCGCGACCCCCTGCACCCGGTGCGCTGCGCCGATCTGACGAAGCTGTTCCCCGGTGCCGTACGGGCCGGCCTCGCCTCGCTTCCCGCGGCGGAGCGGCTCGTGCTGGCCGACGCCGCATCCGACCGGGACCTGGACGCGCTGGTCGCGGCGGTGCCCGATCCGGGGCAGGTGCTGTGGGTCGGTTCGCCGGGTCTCGCCGCGGCGCTGGCCAGGAGTCTGGGACCGGGGCCGGGCGGCCTCCTGCCCGCAGGCGATGCCCCCTCACCCGCGCCGCGCGTCCTGGTCGTTGTCGGCAGCCTCCATCCGGCGGGACGGGAGCAGGCCGCCCGGTTCGCGGCGGTCGGCAGGACGGATGCCCTCGTCCCCGTGGCGGACCCCGCGGCCGTCGTCCGCGCCGAGCAGGCACTGGCCGGTCGCGGCAGGGCGCTGCTGCACGGCCCCGAAGCCCGTACGGCGGACTGCGTACCGGAGGCGCTGGCCCGGGCCGTCGTCGAACTCGCCGCCCGTCAGGCCTTCGACGCGCTCGTCCTCACCGGCGGAGAGACCGCTCGTACGGTCCTGCTCGCGCTCGGAGCCCGGACCGTCGATCTGTCGGGCGAGCCCGAACCCGGCATCGCGCTCGGCCTGCTCGACCGTCCGCGCCGGATCCCCGTGGCCCTCAAGGCGGGCGGTTTCGGCGACCGCGACACCCTCTGCCGTCTCACCGACCTCCTGAGGAGTACTCCGTGCGCCGCCCCATAGCGGTCACCATGGGCGACCCGGCCGGAATCGGTCCGGAGATCGTCCTCCGGCTCGTCGCCGACGTCCGCTGCGACGCCCCCCTCCTCGTCATCGGCGACGAGGGCGTCCTCCGTCGCACCGCTGCCGCGATCGGCCTCGGCGTCCCCGTCCGCTCGGTCGCCTCGCCCGACGGCCTGGCGGGGGCCGCCCCCGGTGTCGTCCACGTCCTGTCCGAGACCGCGCTGCCGGACGATCTGCCCTGGGGCCGGGTCGACGGCCGGGCGGGGGCGGCGGCGTACGCGTACGTCGCCAGGGCCACCGCCCTCGCGCTCGACGGCCGGGTCGCCGCGCTGGTGACCGCGCCCCTCAACAAGGAGGCCCTGCGCCTGGCCGGGATCCCCTACCCGGGCCACACGGAGATCCTCGCCGCGCTGAGCGGCACCGAGCGCTACGCCATGATGATGGCCGCCGACGAGCTGCGGGTCGTGCTCGTCACCATTCACCAGCCGCTGCGCGACGCGATCGACTCCCTCACCGTCGAGGCGGAGCTGGCCACGATCCGGCTCGCCCACGAGGCCCTGCTCAGGGCCGGGTTCGAGGCGCCGCGCGTCGCCGTGGCCGGGCTCAACCCGCACGCCGGGGAGAACGGGCTGCTCGGACGCGAGGACCTGGACATCCTCGCCCCCGCGGTGCGGGCCGCGCGCGCGGAGGGGATCGCGGCGAGCGGGCCGTGGCCCGCCGACACGGTCTTCCTGCGGGCGCGGCGGGGGCAGTTCGACGTCGTCGTGGCCCAGTACCACGACCAGGGCCTGATCCCGGTCAAGTACCTGGGCCTGGAGCACGGCGTCAACATCACCGTCGGCCTGCCGTTCGTCCGCACCAGCGTGGACCACGGCACCGCCTTCGACATCGCGGGCAAGGGCCTCGCCGATCACACGAGTCTGCTCACGGCACTGCGTCACGCGCGCACGCTGTCCGGCAGCCGATAAGGAGGGAGGGCCGCGGTGGACTTCATCTTCATGCTCACGCGCGACGACCGGACCGTACGCGACTGTCTGCGGCTCGTCGACGGCCTGACGGAGCTCCGACTGGCCCACATCGGCTTCAAGGACGTCGGCGTGGACCGGGCAACGCTCGCCGCCCTGCACAGCCGCATCAGGGCCGCGGGCGCGACCAGCAGTCTCGAGGTGGTCAGCACCAGCAGGGAACGGGCCCTGGAATCGGCCCGGATGGCCGTCGACCTGGGCGTCGACCAGTTGATGGGCGGCGTCTGGGTCGAGGAGACACTGGAACTGCTCAGCGGGACGGGCATCGCCTATCTGCCGTTCCCCGGCACCCCGTCCGGCCATCCGACCCGGCTCGGCGGCACTCCCGGCGAAGTGGCCGAGCAGTGCAGGCATTTCGAGGCGGCCGGCTGTGCCGGTGTGGACCTGCTGGCGTACCGCGCCACCGACGCGGATCCGCTGGAGCTGGTCCGCAGCGCCCGCGCGGCGACGACCGGCAGGCTCGTGGTCGCGGGCAGCATCGACAGCCCCGAGCGGATCGCCGCGCTCGAAGCGGCGGGGGTGGACGCGTTCACCGTGGGATCGGCGGCGATGACGGCGTCGTTCGACCCACGGCTGGGAACGCTCCACGGCCAGCTCGCCGCGATCCTGAACGCGGCGGCGGGCGCTCACTCGGAGCGGACGTCCTCGTAGTCCTGGAAGTCGAAGCCCGGGGCGACGACGCATGTCACCAGCACAGGCTCGTCGCCCGCCGGCTCGGCCGACTGCCAGCACCCACCGGGCACGAGGAACTGCGGCCGCTCGCCCTTCTCCACCGCGCCGCCCAGCACCGCCTCGACGGCGTCCGCCTCACTCGGCTCCGGGCCGTCTCCTCCCAGGCGCAGCCGCAACGGCCCGACCCCGTGCCACAGCCAGAGCTCGTCCGAGCGCACCCGGTGCCATCGTGATGCCTCTCCGGGGTGCAGCAGGTAGTAGATGCCCGTCGCGAACGGCCGGGCCCCGCCGTATCCGTCAGGGATCGCCTCCGTCCGGGTCCTCCATGTCTCGCGGAACCACCCGCCCTCGATGTGCGGTTGAAGATTCAGGGACTCGACAAGCCCGGAAATGGTCGCCATGGCGCCCATCCTGACGCACCTTCGCCCAGTCCACCGCCTCAGGGCTGCATCGCCGCGGCGCCCCAGCGCCCCACCGCACCACCCCGGCCGTGCCGACGGCGCGAACCGGTCGGCCCTCTTGTCGGTATGTCGATTTCACCGGACAGTACGTGCCATGGCGATCGTCGTGCTGCTGGGAACACTGGACACCAAGGGTGAGGAGTACGGCTGGCTGCGGGAACGCCTGCGTCAGCGGGGCGTCGACGTGCTGGTCGTCGACGCCGGCGTGACCGGCGACCCACGGATACCCGCCGATGTCCCACGCGCCGAGGTCGCCCGGGCGGCGGGCGCCGAGCTGGCGCGGTTGCGGGCCGAGGGCGACCGCGGCGCCGCGGTGACGACGATGGCCCGGGGCGCGGCCGAGACCGTCCTGCGACTGTACGGGGAGGGACGGCTCCACGGTGTGCTGGCCATCGGCGGCAGCGGCGGCACGTCGATCGCGACCCGGGCGATGCGGGCGCTGCCGCTCGGCGTCCCGAAGCTGGTGGTCTCGTCGATGGCCTCGGGCGATGTGTCGCCGTACGTGGGGTCCGCCGACATCACGATGATGTACAGCGTCGTCGACATCGCCGGGATCAACAGTGTCTCGGCCCCGATCCTGGCGAACGCCGCCGACGCCGCCGCCGGCATGGCACAGGGCTACGCCGCGGCCACCCGCACCCGGCGCACGGCCGGGCCGGGGGCGGACGGCAGGCCCTTGGTCGCGGCGAGCATGGCGGGCGTGACGACACCCGGCGTCGACGCGGCCCGCGAGCGGCTGACCGAACTCGGCTACGAGGTCCTCGTCTTCCACACCAGCGGCGCCGGCGGCCGCACGCTGGAATCGCTGGCCGGGCAGGGGCTCTTCGCGGGCGTCCTCGACCTGACCCTCAGCGAGCTCGCCGACGACCTCGTGGGCGGGATCCTCTCCGCGGGCCCCGACCGGCTGTCCGCGGCCGGGCGCCACGGCGTCCCTCAGGTGGTGAGCCCCGGCGCCCTCGACATGGTGAAGTTCGGCCCCCTCGACACGCTCCCGGAGCAGCACCGGCGGGAGTCTCAATGACGAAGTCAAGCCGCTTGCGTGACCGGTGGGGCGGCGGTGAAGACCCGTCCGTCACGCAGCAGCGCCCACAACACGCTC
>NZ_JBSFDW010000044.1:0-34410 GCF_053594115.1 Streptomyces sp. NPDC001970
CCACCCCCCAGGTCATCCGATCGACAGGGGGCAACAGTCATGCCGGGCCCGGAGGCCAGCGGTCCTCTTGCAGGACCGCGAAAAACATAACGGGGTGAACGCGTACCGGCGGCACCGTGCGCCAGGCTGCTGCCGCGTCCGCAGCTCGGCCGGCCGAGTCATTCATGTGCAGGGTCGTCGTCCGCGGAGTGCGAGCGGGCCGCACGGCAGCGTCCAGGGCCCTGGCCACTGCCGGACGCTGCGGTTCCTGGAACCGTACGAGACCGGGGGCCGTGCGCACCATCCAGGCGAGCGAACCGGCGGCAAGGGTGAGCGCGAGGTGGCGTAGGACAGGCGGTGCCCGTAGAGCGCGCACGTGGATCCGCCGACGGTGTACACCATTCAGGTCGGCCACAGATCGGTCGCCCGGCCCAGCCGCAGCACACCGCGCATCTGCGGCGGCCGCGTGGAGAGGGCCTTTCCGGATGTGATGGGTGCCACCTCATACGCCGCAGCCTGAGCCCGCCCGACCACGGGCCGGCCTCAGGCCGCAACGCTTCCGGACTGCACAATCAATGGCCGGCGCTCTGGCCGTCACCATCGGCGCCGAGTCGGCCCTCCAGGCCCGTGATGATCGTGTCCAGCGTCAGGCGGAACATGCAGTTCTCGTCATGGGTGGGCCCGTCTTCGCCGACAGTGGGGGATGCGAGGCTCAACCACCGGTGGAGCGCGCCGTTGAGTTCGGCGGTGAGGACACCGGTGATGACGGCGCCCACGAGAGCGGTGATCTGCGGGAGCTCCGAGGGCGGCACCCCTGCGGCGTCCAGGATCGCGGTGAGCGCAACCCAGAACGGGTCCTCGGGCTGGATGAAGTCCGCCTGGTGGCTGAACGAGTAGGCCATGAGCTTGGGGTGGCGGTGCGCCAGCGTCCGGAAATCCGTGGCGAGCAGGCGGATGCGCTCCTGCCAGGGAGCATCCTCCAGCGTCACGGTGCGGAACTGGGTGCCGACCATTCTCGCCACGCCGCGCAGTAGGGCGTCCTTGTTCGGCACGTGGTGGTACAGCGACATCGGGTTCGCATCGAGCACGGTCGCGAGTTTGCGCATGGTGAGCGCCTCGACCCCGTCCGCGTCGATGAGCCGCAGGGCGGCGGCATAGATCCCGGCCTCGGTCAGAGGCACGTCCCTCTTTCTTGTTCCCCGCGGGGGACGCTTCGCCTTTTCCATACGCGGACGGTATCAGTTTCATACAGCGTATGGAAATGACCTCGGCCACACGGCGGCATGACGGTCGCCCGCATGACTCCGGGTTGCGGTCGATTTTCCATACGTCGTATGGTACCAATTCCATACGGCGTATGTTTCCGTGGTGCACCCCGGTATCGCCGGCGCCCTTGCCCATCCCCTGCCTGCACAGAGGAGCAAGCCATGACCACACAGTCCAAGAACGACCTGCGACCCATCCGGTCTCCGCGCGGGGTCCCCTTCCTCGGCCACACGCCGCAGATCCCCAGCACCAACCCGGTCGAGTACTTCGGCGAACTGGCCAAGCAGTTCCCCGAGGGGCTCTACGGCATGGAGATCGCCGGCATCGAGCAGGTCTTCGTCTGGGACCCGGACCTGGTGGCCGAGGTCTGCGACGAGACGCGGTTCTTCAAGCAGATCGACAAGACGCCGCTGGCCCATGTCCGGGACTTCACGGGTGCGGGCCTGTTCACGGCCCACCAGCACGAGGAGGAATGGGGCATGGCGCACCGAGTCCTCCTCCCGGCCTTCAGCCAGCGGGCGATGAAGGGCTACTACGGGCAGATGCTGGAGATCGCCCAGAACCTGGTGAGCAAGTGGGAGCGCAGGGAGGGCCAGTCGGTCAACATCACCGACGACTACACCCGGTTGACCCTGGACACCATCGCCCTGTCGGGGTTCGGTTACCGGTTCGACTCCTTCGCCAAGGAGGATCTGCACCCCTTCCTCAACGCGCTGCTGGAGGCGCTGGTTGAGTCGCTGCGGCGCTCGCAGGAGCTGCCGATGATGACCAAGATGCGCAAGGCGGACGACAAGAAGTACCGCGAGAACATCCAGCTGATGCGGGACCTGGTCGAGAGTGTGATCAAGGAGCGCCGTGAGGGGAAGGGCACCGCTGAGGATGACCTGCTGGGTCTGATGCTGGAGGCCACCGACCCGGAGACCGGCAAGGGGCTGGACGACGACAACGTCCGTGACCAGGTGGTGACGTTCCTGATCGCCGGTCACGAGACCACCAGTGGTCTGCTGTCGTTCGCCACTTACTCGCTGATGCGTAACCCGCAGGTGCTGGCCCAGGCCTACGCCGAGGTGGACCGGCTGCTGCCGGGCGACACGGTCCCGGACTACGACACGATCATGCAGATGGACGTGATCCCGCGCATCCTGGAGGAGACCCTGCGCCTGTGGGCTCCCATCCCGATGATCGGCAAGTCCCCGATCGAGGACACCGTCATCGGCGGCTGCTACGAGCTGAAGAAGGGAGCGCGGGTCAACCTCCTCGAGGGCCCGCTGCACACCCACCCCAAGGCGTGGGACCGGCCGGATGAGTTCGACATCGAGCGGTGGCTGCCGGAGAACCGGGTCAACCACCACCCGCACGCCTACAAGCCGTTCGGTAACGGCGTGCGTGCCTGCATCGGTCGGCAGTTCGCGCTCACCGAGGCCCGTCTGGCCCTCGCACTGGTGCTGCAGAAGTTCAAGTTCGCCGACATCGACGACTACAAGATGGACGTGCGGGAGGCGCTGACGCGCAAGCCCGGCGGCTTCGAACTGAAAGTGCGGTCCCGTCGGGAGCACGAGCGGACCGTGTTCGGCGCAGTGGACCTGCAGACGGACGACACGCAGGCGCAGGCTGCGGTCAGCGGTGTCGGGGTGAACCTGACCGTCGCCTACGGCTCCAGCCTCGGCTCGTGCGAGGACCTGGCGCGCACCATCGCCGACCGCAGCGAGCGCTCCGGGTTCGGCACCACCCTGGTCGGCCTGGACGAGCTGGGCGACAACCTGCCCACCGAGGGCCTGCTCGTGGTCGTCGCCTCCAGCTACAACGGCAAGGCCCCGGACAACGCGCAGCGTTTCGACGACCTGATCGCCGCCGGACTCCCGGAGGGCTCGCTGTCCAACGTGCGGTTCGCGCTGCTGGGTGCCGGCAACACCCAGTGGGTGGCCACCTACCAGGGCTTCCCCAAGCGGATCGAGGCAGGCCTGCTGGCCGCCGGCGCCACCCCCGTCATCGAACGCGGCATCGCGGATGCCGCCGGTGACTTCGACGGCATGGCCACTCGCTGGATGGACACCCTGTGGACCACCCTGGCCGAGGAGTACGCCGCCGACACCTCCCAGGCCAGCGGCCCGCGCTACCAGGTCCAGCTGCTCACCGAGGCGGACGTGCGCCCCGCGATCGTCTCCGAGCAGGCCTACCCCCTCACGGTCGTGGCCAACGAAGAACTCGTGGCCGACGCCACCGGCCTGTGGGACTTCAGCATCGAGCCGCCGCGCCCGTCCGCGAAGTCCATCACCATCGAGCTCCCCGACGGCGTCACCTACGACACCGGCAACCACCTGGCCGTCTTCGCCAAGAACGAGCCCGCGCTGGTCAACCGCGCCCTCGCGCGGCTCGGCGTCGACCGCGACCAGGTCCTGCGCCTGGACCTGCCGGCCGGCGGCCGCACCCACCTCCCGGTCGGCACCCCCGTGACCGCAGGCCTGCTGCTCACCGAGTTCCTGGAGCTGCAGGACGTGGCCACACGTTCCCAGATAGAGACGCTGGCCGAGCACACCCAGTGCCCGTGGACCCGGCCGCAGCTGCAGGCCTACACGGCCGACACCGCCGAATCCGAGGAGCGCTACCAGACCGAGATCCTGGGCAAGCGGGTCTCCGTGCTGGGCCTGCTGGAGCGCTTCCCGGCGGTCGAGCTGCCGCTGGCGGTCTTCCTGGACATGATGGGCCCGATCCGCCCGCGGTTCTACTCCATCTCCTCCGCCCCGCTGGCCAACGCGCGCCACGTGCGGCTGACCGTGGGCCTGCTGGAAGGCCCGGCCCTGTCCGGCGACGGCCAGTACCGCGGCACCTGCTCCTCCTACGTCGCAGGCCTCGAGCGCGGAGACGTCTTCTACGGCTACGTGCGGGTGCCCTCCCCGACCTTCGCGCCGCCGGCCGACCCGGCCACGCCGCTGGTCCTCATCGGCCCGGGCACCGGCATCGCGCCGCTGCGCGGATTCCTGGAGGAGCGCGCCTCGCAGCAGGAGAACGGCATCGAGGTGGGCCTGTCCCAGGTCTTCGTCGGCTGCCGCCACCCGGAGCACGACTACTTCTACCGGCAGGAGATGCAGGACTGGGAGCAGGCCGGGATCGCCCAGGTGCACACCGCCTACTCCGCGGTGACCGGCCACCCGGCCCGGTTCGTGCAGAACGCCATCGCCAACGCCGCCGACACCGTGTGGCAGGCCATCGAAGACGGCGCGTACATCTACGTCTGCGGTGACGGCCGCCGCATGGCGCCCGCCGTGCGCGAGGCCCTCGCGGCGATCTACCGCGAGCGGACCGGCAGCGACGACGAGGCCGCCCAGCAGTGGCTCGCCCAGCTGGAAGCGGACGAGCGCTACCAGCAGGACGTCTTCGCCTGACGTCGCCCGCCGCACCGCCGAAGGCATGACCAAGAAGGACATCGTCCGGTGCCTGAAGCGGTTCGTCGCCCGCGAGATCTACCGGCACCTACCCCACACGATCCCCACTACCAAAACGCTCCCACAGACCGCTTGACGATCTATAGGAGCTTCCCCCAGACGCCGGGAGGGTGCGGCGGTCCTGACACCCCGCACCCTCCTGGCCACCACTCACCCACGAGGCACCACACGGCACCCATCGGCCCGAACCGCCAGGAGTGCCGCTCACAGAAAGCAGAGCACCATGGACACCATGCTCGCCGGACGCTTCCACCTGGACAGCAAGAAGTTCGCCGTGGAGGAGGTCTCCATCCCCGTGCCCGGCCCGGGCGAGGTCCTCATCGAGGTCAAGGCCGCAGGCGTCTGCCTCTCCGACGTCCACCTCATCGACGGCTCCCTCGTCCCGCTGTTCGCCACCTCCGACACGGTCACCGTCGGCCACGAGGTCTCCGGTGTGATCCACACCCTCGGCCCCGACCTCAAGCGCGGCCTGACCGTCGGCACCCGCGTCACCCTGGAGGCCGGCAAGACCTGCGGCCAGTGCGCCGGCTGCGTGCGCCGCCGCCCCTGCACCCAGATGCGCACCGCCGGCATCGACTACGACGGCGGCTGGGCCCAGTACACCCTCGCCCGCGAGGACACCCTCATCCCCATCCCCGACAACCTCCCCTTCGACCAGGCCGCGATCATCCCCGACGCGGTCTCCACCCCCTACGCCGCCGTCGTCACCACCGCGGGCGTACGTCCCGCCCAGTCCGTCGGCATCTGGGGCGTGGGCGGTGTCGGCGCCCACAACGTACGTCTCGCCCGCCTGGCCGGCGCCGCGCCGATCATCGCCGTCGACCCGCTGCCCGGCGCCCGGGAGCGTGCCCTGGCCTTCGGCGCGGACTTCGCCCTCGACCCGGCCGCCGACGACTTCGCCGACCAGGTCCGCGCGGCCGCCGGCGGACGGGGCCTGGACTTCGCCTTCGACTGCGCCGGCGTGCCGGCAGTCCGTGAGCAGGCCGCCGCCGTGCTGGGCCTGAACGGAATCCTCATTTTGGTCGGCATCAGCCCCAGGCCGATCACCATCAGCGAGGGCCTGACCTTCAACTACCTGGGCAAGCAGGTGCGCGGCCACTACGGCGGCACCCCCGAGTCCGTCACCGAGCTGGTCCGGCTGGCCGAGGTCGGCCGTCTCGACCTGGCCCCCTCCATCACCGACCACATCCCGCTCGCCGAGGCCGCCGACGCGGTCAACCGGCTGGAGAACAAGATCGGCGACCCGATCCGCCTCATCCTCGTCCCCTGATAACTGAACAGAAAGTTCATCAAGACCACCTCGGGCAGGGGTGAGTGGGCGCCGGTGTGTGAGGGAGCACCGGCGCCCACGGTCTTGTGTGGACGGTCAGTTCGCAAGGGTCTTGGTGAGCGCGGAGCCGACAGGGGTGTTGGCCGCGCGGGTGAGGGTGCGGCGGGCGGCGTACCCGAAGCGGTGGGTGGGCATGAAGAAGTACCGCATGCGCAGGGCCTCCCTCTGGTGGCGGGTGACGAACGGGCGCAGCCGTTGCTCCCACCCGCGGAGGGCGGCGGACAGGTGGTCGTGTTCGGCGACCAGCCGGGCCAGCAGTTCGGCGCCCGCGATGCCCATGCCGGAACCCTGCCCGGAGTGCGGGGTCATGCACCAGGCGGTGTCGCTGAGCAGGACGACCCCTTCGCGACAGTGCTCTCCGAAGCCACCGGCCCGCTGGACGACATCGCCGACACACTTCTCGCCCGCGCCCGGCCGGCAGGAGAGCGTGCCGACGACACCACCCTCCTCCTGGTAAAGGTCCCTTGAAGCGGGCGTCGGCGGCTGCCGCGACGGCTGGACATCACCGGAGGGCGACAGCCCGGCCGCTCGCCGGCGCAGGGGATCAGGCGCGGTTGAGCCCGTACCGGGGGCCGAGAACGGCGACTGCCTTCTTGAGCTCCTCGCCGAGGTCGTCGAGACGATCCGCTTCTGCGGGGTCGACGGCTGCGCTGATCGCCGCTATCGGACTGCCGTCGGATGCCAGCAGGGGCGTGGCCACGGCAAAGGCGTCCTTGAACGTGACTCCGCGGTTGAAGGCGAGTCGGCGGGAGCGGATCTCGGGGAGCTCGGCGAGGAACTGCCGGGCCTCTCCTGCCTGTTCCGCACCGGCCAGTTCCAGAAGCCGGTACATCTCCTCGTCGGGGACGCTGGCGAGCAGAGCCTTGCCGGCAGCGGTCGTGAAGAGGGGGCGACGGGCGTGGGTGCGCGCGACGAAAGTCAGGTTGGGCGACTCCTGACCGGCATGGTCGGCGTAGACGAGGGCGTCGCCGACGCGCACCCCGACGAGGACGGTGCAGCGGAGGACCTTGCTCAACTCGGCCAGGAACTGGTGATCGAGAGACAACGCGGCCAGCTTGTTCGCGCGAGCGGCGAGGATGAAGGGCCCTGGTCCGAGGTGGAACCGGCGGTCGTCCTCGATGAGGTAGCCGCGGGCGAGAAGTCCGTTGGTCAGCTCCTGAACGGAGCTCTTCGCCGCGTCCAGGGCGGCTGCCAGCTCAGCCAGCGTCACTCCCCGCGGGCTCAGGGCCACGGCTTCGAGGATCCCGATCACTCGGTCGACCGTGCGATGCGGGCGGACGGGCATGCGGCTGATGCTAGCACCGCCCTGTCCGCCAAAAGTCCGTGCACGAGTCTTGTCAGGCAGGCGTGGGCCACCGTAGCGTCCCAGCCATCCGGAAATCCGGCTCGACATACGTAAATACGTACGCTCCATGAACCCCAACGCACCACCTCGCATGTCGCCTGTCCCGGAAGGTCAGCACTCGCAACGGAAGGCCCGAAAACATGACCGCACCTGTCTCTCCCGGCGTGGCCACCACCCGCAGCGGAGCCCCGCTGCCGCTCGTCTCTCTGCCGCAGGGTGAGCTTCTGACCGTCAACATCGACCAGATCCCGCTGTTCAAGGATCTCGTCGCCCCCGGCATTCACATCCAGACGCTGCGCCTGGACCCCGAGCGCGGAGAGTGGGTCTTCCTGTCCACCTTGGCACCCGGTGTCGAGCTGCCGATCCACTACCACACCGGTTCGGCTCAGGTGTGGACGATCCAGGGCCGCTGGCTGTACCACGAGTACCCCGACCAGCCGCAGACGGCGGGCTCCTACCTGTACGAGCCCGGCGGCTCGGTGCACACCTTCTACACCCCCGAGGACAACACCGAGGACACCGTTGCCCTGGCCTGGATCGAGGGTGCACAGGTCAGCTTCAACGAGGACGGCACCTTCCACTCGGTCATGGACGCGGTGACCCTCCAGCACCTGACCGAGACCGCGGCGGCGGCACAGGGCACCGGACCGATCCCCTACATCCACGGCGGCGCCACCGGCGTGATCAAGTCCTGATCGGCGGGGGAGCAGCCATGCGACCGGCGTTCGACGGCATCCGGGTCCTGGAACTGGGCCAGATCTACAACGGCCCCTACTGCGGGCTCCTGCTCGCCCAACTGGGCGCCGACGTCATCAAGGTCGAGCCACCCGGCGGTGAGCCACTGCGCTTCCGCTCGCACGAGCCCATCGAGTCCCACGAGTTCGTGATGCTCAACTCCCACAAGCGGAGTGTGGTGCTCGACCTGAAGACCGACGCCGGTCGCCAGGCGCTGCTCGACCTGGTCGAGACCGCCGACGTGCTCATCGAGAACTACGCGCCGGGCACGATGGAGCGCCTCCGGCTCAGCCCGGCGCGGCTCCTCGAACACAACCCGCGTCTGGTCGTGGCCTCCGGCAAGGGCTACGGATCCACGGGCCCGTACGCACACATGTCGGCCATGGACATCACCGTGCAGGCGATGTCCGGCAGCGCCGCGTCCACCGGGGAGCCCGACGGGCCGCCGACCAAGGCCGGCGCCGCGTTCGTGGACTTCTCCGGCGGCATCCACCTGTTCGGGGCGATCAGCGCGGCCCTGTTCCAGCGCGAGCGCACGGGACGGGGGCAGATCGTCGAGGTCTCGATGCACGACACCATCTACCCGATGCTGGCATCCAGCCTGGGCGGCCTGCACAACAACCCCGGCCGAGAGCTCCCCGAGCGCACCGGGAACCGGCATTCGGGCATGGCGGTCGCGCCGTACAACATCTACGAGGCGAGCGACGGATGGCTGGCGATCATATGCATCGCCGAGCGGCACTGGCGCGGCGTGGCAACCGCACTGGGCCGGCCCGAGCTGATCGACGACCCCAGGTTCCGCACGCAGAAGGACCGGGTCGCCAACATCGACGCGGTCGACGAGCAGGTCTCTTCCCGCACCAGGACCCGGACGCGTGCCGAGCTGGTGCGGGACCTGCAGGCCGCCGGTGTGCCCTGCGCGCCGGTCAAGTCGATCCGTGAGGTCGACTCCGACGAGCACCTGATCCAGCGCGGCATGATCCAGTACGTCGAGCACCCGGCCAGGGGCCGGGTGCCGGTTGCGGGATGCCCTCTGAGGCTCAGCGACTCGCCGGTGGGCCCGCTGCGGGCCGCCCCGCCGCTGGGCGAGTCGACGCGGGAGGTTCTCGCCGAGCTCACAGGCCACGCGGATGCCGCCGTCGAAGCCGGCACCCAGATCAATGGTGAGGATCCCAAGCATGTTCACACCTGAACCCGGTACTCCGCTGGCGGAGTACTACGACCAGACCCGGTCGCGGACCGGAGCCGTCCTCTCGCTCCGGAGCCTCGGTACGCTGGACGCGGTGAGCATCGGCCGCTACGCACTGACCATCGGCGCCGCGGACCCAGTCCACTACGACGCCGCGGCCGCACGTTCGGCCGGGTACGCGGATGTCGTGGCGCCACCGAACATGCTCGCCGCGATCGTGGAGTGGGGCATCGGCACCCCCGAGGCCCAGCTTCAGCCCGACGGGACACCCCTCGGCGGTGACACACCCCTCGGTGACGGGGACCTCGGGCTGCGCGTGATGGGGGCCGGCGAGGAGATGGAGTTGGTCAGTCCCGTGACTGCGGGGACGGAGGTGGTGCTCGAAACCACCCTCGAGGCGGTCACTCCCAAGCAGACCCGCGTCGGCGACTGCGTGTTCGTCACCACCCTCCACACGTTCACGTCCGCCCAGGGTGCCGTCCTCAACCGCAACCGGCGCACCGTCGTACTGCGCAACCCCTTGCAGGAGTCGTAGTGTCCATCAACTACCAGGTCGGGGACACACTCCCACGGCTCAAGCACACGGCCACGCCCTTTCAGCTGTTCCGCTACAGCGCGGTCACCTGGAACCCCCACCGCATCCACTTCGACGAGCCCTACGCACGCGAGGAGGGCCACGGCGGTCTCGTGGTGCACTCCCACCTGCGAGCGGCGCTTGCCCTGCGCTGTGTCACCGAGGCTCTCGGCGCCAAGTGGCGCGTGACGAAGGTCGCCTACCGCCTGCGCAAGCCCGTCTGTGCGCCCGCCAACCTGGCCTACATCGCGCGGGTGACCCACATCGAGGGCGACAGCATGACCCTTGAGCTCGCCGAGGAACACCCCTCCGGCGAGGTGGGGTTCGAAGGGACGGTACGGGTCAGCAGGGCCGAGGGAGAGAACGCCGGCGGTCTTCGCTCCTCTACACCGGAAGATTTGGCATGACGTCAGCATCAGAACGGGGCCGACGCCCCCTCCGTGTCGGGAACTGCTCCGGCTTCTACGGCGACCGCGCCTCGGCCATGGCCGACATGGCCCGAGCGGGCGGCATCGACGTCCTCACCGGTGACTACCTCGCCGAGGTCACGATGCTGATCCTCGGCAAGGCGCGCGCCAAGGACAGCACGAAGGGCTTTGCGACCACCTTCCTGCAGCAGCTCGACGCGGCGCTCGAGCACCTCGTCGCCAACCGGATCAGGCTCGTCGTCAACGCCGGAGGACTCAACCCCGCCGGGCTGGCCGCCGCCACGCGCGAACTGATCGCACGCCACGGTCACGACCTGCGGGTCTCCCACATCGAAGGCGACGACGTCTTCGGCAGCCTCGACGGTCTGCGGCAAGCGAGCCATTGCCTGCCGCATCTGACGAGTGGTCAGCCGCTGTCGGACTGGCCGCACCAGCCGCTGACGGCCAACGCCTACCTCGGCGGCTTCGGCATCACGCGCGCCCTCCACAACGGCGCCGACATCGTCGTCACGGGCCGCGTCACCGACGCATCCCTGGTCGTCGGTCCCGCCGCCTGGTGGTGGGGTTGGACGCCTGACGACCACGACGCCCTCGCCGGCGCGGCCGCCGCCGGACACGTCATCGAGTGCGGGCCTCAGGCGACCGGCGGCAACTTCTCCGGATTCCGTTCCGTCCCCGACCTCGTGGAGCCGGGGTTCCCGATCGCCGAGATCGCCGCCGACGGCTCCTCGGTGATCACCAAGAACCCGGGCGCCGGCGGCGTGGTCACCCAGGACACGGTCACCGCCCAACTGCTCTACGAGATCGGTGAACCCGCGTATCTCAACCCCGACGTGACCGCCCATCTGGACACCGCGACGCTGACAGACCTCGGCGAGGACCGCGTCGGGATCAGCGGCGTGCGAGGCACGGCGCCGTCCAGGACGACCAAGGTCGCGATCACCGGGGTGGGAGGCTGGACGAACAGCGCGATCCTCGCGCTCACCGGCACGGATCTCGACGCGAAGGCCGCCCTCGTGGAGCGATTCGTCCACCGCTACGCCGAAGCCACCCGCGGGCTCGACGCGGTCGCCGTCGAGCGCATCGGGCGGGCCCAGCCCGATCCCGACACCCAGAACGCGGGAACCGAGCTGCTCAGGATCACCGTGCAGGGGACGCAGCAGGCCGCCGGGCGCGCCTTCTCGTCGCGCGTGGTCGAGCTGGCCCTGTCCAGCTACCCCGGGCTGTACTCCCTCGGCCCTCCCCAACCGGGCTCCGCATTCGGTGTCTACTGGCCCGCACTGCTCGACCAGCGGATGCTCCACCACACGGTCCACCACTACGACGGCACGACCGAGATCATGGCCCCCGGCAACCCGGACGGAGCCGGTGGCGAGGTAATGCCGCAGGCCGAGTCGGCGCTCGCGCCATCGGTGCCTGCGCCGCGGGCAGACGAACTCGTCGTCGCCCCGCTCGGTGAGATCGTGCACGCCCGCTCCGGCGACAAGGGCGGCGACGCGAATCTCGGCGTCTGGGTACGCGACCGTGCGGCATGGGACTGGCTCAGATCCACCCTCACCATCGACGAACTGCGACGCCTTCTTCCCGAAACACACGCACTGGAGATCTCGCGCCACGAACTCCCCCACCTGGGCGCGGTCAACTTCCTCGTCCGAGGACTGCTCGGGACCGGCGCCACCTCGACACTGCGGCTGGACTCGCAGGCCAAAGCACTCGGCGAATGGCTGCGCTCACGCAGCATCAAGGTGCCGCGATCTCTGGTGCGATCCTGACGACGCCATGACCCACGACAGGCCTCAAAGTTGGATGGGAGGTGGCGGTGTCCGCGGAGTATGGCGTTCTGCGTAGGTGGGGCGGTCCTCGACCAGGCGTGCCGTCCCGAGGTAGTTCGAGGGACGCCGTCAGGCCGGTCGGCTGTCAACCCAACGCGCGGTCGAGGTTGAAGGCGGCGCTGAGGGCGAGGTGGGTGAACGCCTGGGGGCAATTGCCCAGTTGCTCTCCGGTGTGGCTGATCTCCTCGGCGTACAGGTCTGGATGGTTGGCGTAGGTGAACATCTTCTCGAAGGCCAGGCAGGCTTCGTCCAGGCGTCCGGCGCGGGTAAGGGCCTCGACGTACCAGAAAGAGCAGATGGAGAAGGTGCCTTCGTCGCCATTTCGGGCGAGGCCGGCGGCGTCCAAGGCCCCGCACTGAAAAACTGGCTCATCTCCGGAGCGGTGATCGCCCTCGAGCCCGGCCGACGACTGGATCATCTGCTGCCGGCCGGGATCGTGCCTTCGTCTACGTCCTGTCCGGCAGGGTGACGGTCGCCGGGCGTCCCGTGCGCGCAGGGGAGATCGCCTGGTCCGACCCCCTTCCCCAGGCTTCGCTCTCGACCCATCGCGCTTGAGACCGCCGACGGCGACGAGCACAGCGTGGTCATGGTCTACCTCTGTTCTTGCGCAGTGCGCCGCCCTTCAGGGCGGTGGTGAAGCGCACCTGAAGACTGCTCTTTCCCGCGCCGTAGGCAGGGGTCCGCACTGTTGCCCTCAGCTCATGGGGCGCTGCTGCCGCTCGATGTACTGCTGTACGACGCTGAGGGGAGCCCCTCCGCATGATCCGGCGAAGTAGGACCCGGACCAGAAGTGGCCGCTCCACAGGTATCGGCGGACGTGCGCGTCGTACTCCTTGCGCAGGAGGCGGGCGGATACGCCCTTGAGGCTGTTGACCAGCTTCGAGAGCTGGACTTTCGGCGGGTAGTGCACCAGCAGATGCACATGGTCCTGCTCGCCGTTGAACTGCTTCAGCTCGGCTTCGAAGTCCGTGCACACGTCACGCATGATCTCCTCGCAGCGCGTGAGCATGGCGTCGGTCATGGCCTTACGTCGGTACTTCGTGACAAAAACCAAGTGCACGTGCAGGTTGTAGACGACATGACGACCAGTGCGCACGTCCGGGTTGGGATTCCATCGTGGTGACATAAACTAAATGATAGGCTTGCGGTCGTGAGTCAAGGCACCCTGGCCAAGCGGAAGTTCGGGCACCGGGCCCGACTTGTGCTGTCGCCTGCCGAGGTGTCGACGGCCGAAGCCCAGGCATACGCGGCCCGCACGATGTGGAACCTGCTGCACGCCTGGTGGCAGATGATGTCGAAGGACAAGCGGACCCTGGCGAACGCGGACGCCGCGATACGCCAGGCCCGCAAGGATCTTGATTTCCTCGCCGTCCTCCCCGCGCAGGCCGCGCAGGCGGTGTTGAAGACGTACTTCCAGGCATGGAAGAACTGCTGGGAGGGCCGAGCGGACGCCCCGACTTTCAAGGGCCGGTTCCGGTCCGTGATGAGCGTGGACGTGCCGCAGGGCCGCGACCTGAACATCACGCGCGTGCACCGCCGCTGGGGCATGGTCAACCTGCCCAAGATCGGCCGTGTCCGCTTCCGGTGGACCGAAGACCTCCCCGTCGGCAAGCACGCCAACAAGGACAACCGGATCACCGGCGCCCGGCTCATCAAAGACGCGCTCGGCTGGCACATTGCCTTCCGCGTGATGACCCAGGAGCCCCCGCCCGAGCCCCACCAGGGGCCGGATGTCGGAATCGACGTGGGCGTCACGGTCCCGCTCGCTCTCTCGGACGGAACCACGTTCGAGCACGGCGAGTGGCTGACCGAGAAGGAGAAGACCAAGCTCCTGCGCCTGGAGCAGCGCGCCGCCCAGCGCAAACAGCACCGCAAGGTAGGGGAGCGCACCTCGCGTCGCCTGCACCGCACCTATGACCAGATCGCCCGGCTCCGAGCGAAAGCCAAGCGACGAGCAGCGGACTGGCAGCACCAGACGACCACCACCATCGCCCGCACCTACGGCACGGTCGTGGTCGAAGCACTCACCATCACGAGCATGGTCAAGTCGGCTCGGGGCACTGTCGAAGAGCCGGGGAAGAACGTCGCACAGAAGACCGGGCTGAACCGCTCCATCGCATCCGAGGCGTGGAACCGCACGGTCACGATGCTGACGTACAAGACCGCCCAGCACGGCGGCACCCTGGTCAAGGTCCCCGCCCCCGGCACCTCCCAGCGCTGCTCAGCGTGCGGTTTCACCACGCCCGGCAGCCGGGAAGATCAGGCCACGTTCGTGTGCAAGAACCCCGATTGCGGCTGGTTCGGCAACGCCGACCACAACGCAGCCCGGAACATCTTGCACCTGTACCGGATCGGCCTCGTGGCGATCCCGGCTGCTGGAAGAGCAGTCGTCAGGCGCGCTCGTCGCGTCAAGCCTCCCATCGCAAGATAGGGCGGAATCTCCTTCCTGAGCTTGCGAAGGGAGGAGAGCGCTTCAAAGCGGTGAGCCGATCGGTCAGCAGGTCAGCCCGTCGCGGGCCCGTTCGTCATGAACAGCGCGAGCGAAATCGAGCAGGCCTTCCGCGACTTCCACAGCGGCGGGTTCGGCGACATCCCGAACCAGGCCCGCCTGCAGTTCCGCTGACATCGGGGCACCCGGCACCCCCGTCTTCCCAGACCGTGTGCCCGCAGGCCCGGCGCGGCACGCATACTCCAGAGCCTTCACCTCCAGCTCCAGCCCAGGAAAGGAGAACCTCGGAACCCGCGCATCGCTGGCTCTTATGCGCCTTGCCGTGGCCGCCGTGCTCATTCCGGGACTGGTCGGCACCCGAAACTCGGGGCCAGGCCGTGAGCCGAAGCACGACAGCGGGCAGACGTGACCCGGAGGCGCCCTCCTGTTGAGGGCGACCCAGCAGGATCGGCGGCTCCGGCGTCAGCGGGCGGGTGCCGACACGGTGCGCCCACGCCACGCTCAGCACCATCCTTACGACCTACAGGTCCGTATCGGCGTTGCCCTCGTCGTTCCAAGAGCCTCGCCGCTTGGTCTCGCTCTTGGCGGAAGCGCCCTTCTCCTGCCCGTCCAACAGCTCCAGGAGCGCAGCGTCTGCCTTTTTGCAGTCTTCCTTGGTCAGTTCGAGAGGGGCGTTGTTGCAGATGGTGTACCGGTCGGGATGAATGATGTTGGTGGTCCTCAGGGTGAACGTCAGAAGCGAGCGCCACCCCTTGCGGTGGCCAACCCTCACTTGGATTCGGACCTTGTAGTCACGGGCCTCCGGAACCAACCCGGAAAACGGTGCCTCGAACTCGATGAAGAGTCGTTGTGCTTCTCTGCCGGCCACGATGAATCCGGCCGGCAACTCCGGTTCCTCGTCCGGCCCGGGTTGGAGACGGGATGGTGAAGACATCCACAGGAGTGGCAGATGAGAGGCTGGCTCATCAGGGAAGGTCAGCCTGAGATCCTGCACGACTATCGGCTTGGCACCGGTGTTGTGAAGGATGAGCGGAACCCGCAGGCGAACCATGGAGCCGTGGACAATCGCCGCAAAGGAATGAGGCTCCCACGACTCCAGGCGCCCCTGTCTGGCGTTGAGCCACCAGAACGAGGCGATGGTGAAGAGCAATGCGCAGATCGACAGGAGGCCCGCACCAGAAATCGATGAGGACGCATTCTGATCAGCAGCAGCCATCAGCAAGAGCATAAATTCACCTCAGGGTGGGCACGCTGACAGGACTCGGTGACGAGGGGCCCGTGAGCGACCCGGCTCTCGACGAGCGGCAGCTGGGCCACCTTCATCCTTCGGCGAGGAAGTGCGCCAGCGAAGCGTCCAAGTCGATGTGCCCGAGCTCGGCTCCCCTGGGCACCAGGGCCACCGTTTCCTGCAGGAACGCCTTGATTTCCTGCGCCCGGGCTTTGAGCAAAGCCACACCGGCCGGCGGGTTGAGAAGGATGTACAAGTTGTAGCGGTCAGGCCCGTCGGCGGGCCATATGCGTATGTCCCCCTCGCCGGCGGGGCCTTCCAGCCCGTCGATCAGAAGATCTCGTCCAATGATCCACTCCACCGTCTCGTCGCTGTCGACAGCGGTGAATGCGGCACGGATGACATAGGGATCACTGGGCTCGTACCGCAGCCTCACGCTCACAGGCAAGGACATCTCATGCGCAACGACAAGTTGCACATGCAGCCCCTGAATCACGGTTCTCAACGACTTCATTGGTTTTTACTCCTGCTGCCTCGAGTCATACCGGGAGGGCCATCGGAAAGGCCTGTCTAGGAGGCCTGAACGGAGAAGTGGGTACTACGGGGAGCGGTGTCGGACGGCAGGAGAACGCTCGCAGGAGCTACATCTCCTGCCGTCGCGCCCGGCCGTCAGCAGCAGGCGAAGCCACCACTGACGGCCGGGAGCATCACAGGGATGCGACCAACGTCGGTTGCCGGATCACGGCGACCTTCGTATCAGCGACCGGAGCTCTACCGGTCGTGGTGGCGGCTCGCCTTGTCGCGGTCCCGGCGGTCGTCGTGGTCACGGTCCCAGCGGTCGTCGTGGTCACGGTCCCGGTCGTCGTCACAGTCCCAGCGGTCGTTGTCGCGACGGTCCCAACGGTCGTCGTCGTCCCAACGTCCGTCGTCACGGCCCCAGCGGTCGTCATCGCCGCCCCAGCGGTGGTCGTTGGCCTCGACACTGGCGGCGGGGCGCTGGACGTGCCCTGACGTCGACGTCGCAGCCGACGCAGTACCCCCGGCACCAAGAACGGCTCCGCCGGCCACCGCCAGGGAGGCGATGGCGACAGACACGCGCTTCGCGAGGTAACTCACAAGTTTCTCCTTCGATTCAAAACCATCCGTCAGTGCGACGGACGTTGAGTTCACTAGTGCAATTCACTGGGATTGTTCGATGCGGCTGCGCGGGTCGCTCTCCTTCGTGAGCGTCAGCCAGCTCCGCGCGGCGCCACAGGGCGCGATAGAGGTTGCCGATGCGGCAACATCCTCAGATTCCATACAAGGTACGAAACCTCCCTTTCCCTAATACCATACGTTGTATGGAAAATCGATGGTGGCGCCGCCAGTCAAGGGGGAGGGTCACCTCTCGCTCGTGATGGCGGCGACGCGGCGCAGGAACCCGGGCGTCGCACCGGAAGCCGACGCCCCGCGTGGCGAACTGGATCACCCGACTGGGACCTGCGCAGTGTCCGAGAACGGCCGTCACGGAACACCGAGGCATCACACGCAATCAACGAAGTCGAGATCTTCTTGATTGCGAACGTTGCTCGTGAGCAGTGCAGGCTGCGGCCGCCATCCTCGAAGGCTGGTGGATGGCGCCCGACATGAGGGGCAGGCGACGCTTATGTGCCTGGCGCGTCAACGAGGCGCTCCCGCCTTGCCCGGCGTCAGGGGGCAGGACAAGAAACTCCGGACATGGAGGAGTCAGCAGGGCAGTGGGACAGCCACCACATCCTCCTGACAGTCCGCACAAGGGACCACTGCGGCGCAGGCCGGCGGGCCTATTGTTGTTCGTCCGGCCAATGCCGGCCCTCGAGCCGGCACCGCATCGACCCGCCCGTGGGTGATCGCCCACCCCTGTCATTCCCGCTCGGCCGCGTCGAGCTCGGCTCGGATGCGGCCGGGTTCCCCGCGCAGCCCCTCGACTCGACGGCGCGCGGCGAGTTCGTGCTGTTCCGGCAGTCCGAAGGCCAGCGACATCCGCGACCTCCCCCGGCATCGACGACACGACAGGCCACCACTCCCACGGAATCACCGAGCCCATGCCTCATCGGAGAAAACGCGCTCATCACACCGGAAGGACAACAGCTCCTCAGGCATTCCAGTGCGCCTCAAGGGCTGCGGCGACCTCGGCCGGCTTCTGGATCAACGTCCAGTGGCTGCAGTCGAGTTTGACGACCCGGGACGCTCGCACAGCTTGGCCGAGTTCATCGGCGAACGCGATCGGACAGGCCGGGTCGAGCGTCCCCCAGAGGACCAGGGACGGCGCGGACACGTTCGCCAGTCCCGGTTCCCACTCCGCGCCCACCGTCACGGCGGAGCGGTACAGCTTGAGGATGCTGTCCCTCATCGACCCGTCCACGCGACGGACCATTTCCTCGGCCACGTCAGCCGGGACATCGAGTTTGCTCAGGTCCTCGGCGAAGGATGCTGGGTCTAGCTCGTTCATGAACCGGTCCCCCTCGACCGGGTCCTGCCAGATCTTGGCCAGCGGATGCCAGTCGTACTGAGCACTGACCGGGGCGCTGCTGCCGGCCCACGTACGAACGAGGTCCGGCCGTATCGAAGCGACGCGCGCGGTGAGAATGCAGCCCCAGTCATGGCCGACCAGGTCCGCCGGCTCGCCGACTTGCTCCAGCCGATCGATGAGCCAATCGACGTACTCCTCTTTGGTGGAGCCGAAGCCTTGCGGCCGCGGTGCGCCGAAGCCGGGCAGGTCCCAGGCCGCGACGTCACTTCGGCTCAGGTGCTGGCACACGCCGTCCCACACACGGTGGGTGTCGGGGACGCCGTGGATCAGAACTGCAGGCATGGACGAGCTCCTCCGTAGGACAAAAGCCTCATACATGAGATTTTTATCATTATTAGTCCCTTTGGTCCAGAAGTGCGAATCGGGGCCCTGGAGCCGGCATGTCCCGTCCCCATGCCGTGAACGCATGGTGAACGCATGGCCCAGGGGGGTGCCGCCGCTCCGGAGGCATCGTCAGACCGCTGAACAAGGGACGGCGACCGGCAACCCGGCTGTCCATCACAGCCTGCGGCCGGTGGGTGTGGTGAGGACGAGAAGGGCAGACGCACCCTTCGGTGGTGTGCCATGAATCGGTGGTGCCCGGCGAGCCCCCGTAGGACCGCTTGGGCACCGAGAGCGCCGGCAACTGGGCACCTGCCGGCGGCGCCGGCCCTTCCGCTGCCGGCCAGGTCACTGCCTGATCGTGGGAATGCGATGCCTGCCGAGCGCGGCGGTGCGCGTCAAACTGAGCAACGGCCCCGCTGACCACGGCGGGCGATCACTCGGCTGTCGGTGTGACCCGCGAGTAGCGTGGGTGACGGACCAACCACCTGGAAGGGGTGTGTGACCATGGTCGAGCACCGCAGCGTCACGGTTGGAGGGTGTCGGCTGCACATCGCGGAGGAGGGTGAAGGACCCCTGGTCCTCCTGCTCCACGGCTTTCCCGAATGCTGGTACAACTGGCGCCACCAGTTCACGCCCCTGGCCGGTGCCGGATACCACGTCGTCGCCGTTGATCAGCGCGGTTACGCCCGCAGCGACCGGCCCGCCGCGGTTGAGGAATACACCATGCTGCACCTCGTCGGCGACGTCATAGGCCTGATCCGCGAACTCGGCGCACAGCAGGCCGTGGTCATCGGCCACGACCTGGGCAGCATGGTCGCCTGGTCCACCGCGCTGATGCGGCCCGACGCCGTCCGGGGGGTCGTGGGCCTCAGCGTTCCGCCGCCGCAGCGCGGTCCGGTTCCTCCGCTGCAGGCGATGCGCGAGCTGTTCGGCGGCCAGTTCTACTGGAACTACTTCCAGACCCCCGGCGTCGCGGACGCCGAGCTCGCGAAGGACCCGCACGCCACCTTCCGTCGCGTGATGTACGGCCTCTGCGGCGACAACCCGCACAGCGACCCGCCGGTCGAGCCGGTCGTCCCACCGGGCAAGGGATTCCTGGACCTCTTCGAGGACCCCGAGGAACTTCCCGCCTGGCTCACCGAGGCCGACATCGACACACTCGCGACGGAGTTCACCGAAGCCGGCTTCACCAGCGCCCTCAACTGGTACCGCAACTTCGACCGCAATTGGCAGCTGACCGCCCCATGGGACGGCGCGCAGTACCGGATGCCCGGCCGCTACATCACCGGCGATCGGGACCTGGTCTACGGGTTCCCGGGGATGGACCAACGCCTCCCCGCCCTGCCCACGCTCCACCCGACCGTCGGACCGGCGCACATCCTGCCCGGCTGCGGCCACTGGATCGCCGAGGAACGCCCCGGCGAGGTGAATGCGGAGCTCCTGGAATTCCTCGGCGCCCCGAACACCTGACGATCAGTCGGCTGCGGTCGAAGTCGGCACGCCTTTTGCAGCTGTCCGCGGGAGCGGCCGGCGCCCACAGTGGTGCGGGCGCCGTCACAGCCTTGATCGCGGCCTGCGGTACAGCCGGCATCTCGACGACGTCACATGTTGCTCCTCGCCGCGTCGTCCGCGGACGGAGTGCCGCCGCGCTGCCGTCGGCGATCGGCTCCCCAGCCGGCGAAGTAGGCGACGAGGTGGGGTTATGGACAGGGCTTGATGTTGTCCGTTGTCCACGACGCGCGGGTGGGCCCGATGTGGTCCGCTACCCTTCCGCACACTGACCTGAAGAACGAGTTCTATGACCAGGTACCCGGGGCGGCAGCCCGGACAGCGAGCAGGGCCTGCGCAAGCAGATCCGTCGCCTCAAGGAACTACGGGCTGCCGACACGGGGGAGATCGCCCAGCTCAAGGCCGACGTCGAAGCCCTCATCGGCGCCCTGCACCAGGCGACGGTCGAGAACCAACTCCTGCGCCAGCAGACCCGTACTCCGCTCGCTGCCCAACAACATTGGCCCGGGACCATCAGTGGCACCGACCGTGAGGTCCTTGAGGGTTGGTGACCGGGCGTGCAAGGCGTGACCAGTGGCTTCAGTGGCTTCAGTGGCTTCAGCCGGCTCGGTCGGCCGGGGCCGTATTGTCTCCACAAACGCTCATGATCACGGTGGCCGCTTCCATGCGGGCAGGCACTCCGGAAGCCCCGGACCTGCACGAACCGGTCAGTGATCAAGAACGACAGCTGCCCTGAGAGATGTCTTCCGTAACAGCGGATTTGCGGTCGTCGGAATACGGGACGAGCATTTTTTGTGGGCGGAACGGCCGGGGCGAACCTTGATGCCGACGCAATCGGACGTGTACGACCTTCGGACCGTGACGCTCACCGGCAGTAAGCGTCACCGCGAAGGTACCGCCGTGGCGAAGAAGATCGAACATATGGGTGCTCAGCCGGTGGCGTCGGCGGGGGCGACGGGTGGGTTGTCCAGCTGGGCAGCAGATCGGAAGGAGTCTGCCCATGCGGATCGCCGTGGACCTGAATCGGTGCCAGGGATACGCACAATGCGTGTATTTGGCGCACGAGGTCTTCAGACTGACTGGCCAGGAGGCCCTCACCTACGAGCCGAACCCCGAGGACGAGCGGCGCCTGCAGGTTGAGCGAGCCGCTGCGGCGTGTCCGGTGCAGGCGATCGTGATCGACCGCTTGGACGGCGCGGAGGGGAGCGCGACGTCATGACCGTGCCGGCAACGGTCGCAGAGCTGGTGCGCGAGTTCAGGGCTGCCGGCCGGATCGTCATCGTCGGTGCGTCCCTGGCCGGACTGCGGGCCGCCGAAGCCTTGCGTGAGGAGGGCTTCACCGGGTCTCTGACCATCATCGGGGACGAGCCGTACGAGCCCTACGACCGTCCTCCGCTGTCCAAGCAGGTGCTCAAAGGCTGGGTGCCGGCCGACCACACCAAGCTGCCCCGCCTGCGAGAAGTGAATGCGCAGTGGCGGCTCGGGGTGGCCGCCACCGGGTTGGACCGGGCCGCGAAGCAGGTGCGCCTGGCCGACGGCGAGCAGATCCCGTACGACCGGTTGCTGATCGCCACGGGTACCCGCGCGCGACAGTGGCCGAACCCGGACGAGGCCGCCCTGGACGGGGTCTACACGCTGCGCTCGCGTGATGATGCCGCACAGCTGCAAAAGGCGCTGGCCGCGCCGCCGTCGCGGGTCGTTGTCATCGGCGCCGGGTTCATCGGCTCGGAAGTGGCCTCCGTCTGCCGGGAACTCGATCTCCCGGTGACCGTCGTCGAGCGGGGCTCGGCACCGCTGGTCGGCGCGCTCGGCGGGGTGATCGGAGAGATCGCCGCGGAGATGCAGCGCGACCACGGCGTGGACCTGCGCTGCGGGCTGGGCGTGTCGTCACTGGAGGGCGACTCCGGCGGACACGTACGGCGTGCTCATCTCTCGGACGGAACCATCATCGACGCCGACGTGGTGGTGGCCTCGCTGGGGTCGATCCGCAACGTGGAATGGCTGGAGGGCGCCGCGCTGGCGTCCGGTTTCTGGGGCGTCGGTTGCGACGCCGGCGGTCGCGCCTTCGACATCAACGGCGTGGTCACCGACAGCATCTACGTGGCAGGGGACGTGGCGCGCGCGCCCCACGTGCTGTACGAGTACCAGTTCCTCGCGATGGAGCACTGGGACAATGCCGTTCTCGGCGCCGAGGTTGCGGCCCACAACATGGTGAACCTCGAGCCCCACTATCGCCCGCATCTTTTGCTGCCCGGCTTCTGGTCCGGTCAGTTCGGCGTCAACATCAAGTCCGTCGGCGTGCCGCCTTTCGGCGACGAGATCGTCTTCACGCAGGGGTCCGTCAAGGAGCGCCACTTCGCCGCCGCCTACGGTCGCCGCGGCCGCATCGTCGCCGCCGTCACCTTCGATCACGGCAAGTGGCTGGAGTACTACGGGAAGCTGATCGAGCACTCGGGTCCGTTCCCGCCTCCGCCGCCGGGCTGGGACCAGCCCCCCGGCATGAAGCCGATCCCGGCCGAGTTCCCACAACCCGGCGTTCCGACGGCGATCCCCGACGTCGTCCTGACAGGCCACGACCCGAGCGAGCGGAGGGCCGAGTTCCGGTCTCGCCCTCGTTGACGCGCCCGCCGGATGGGCGTGCAAGCGGACAGCATCGACAGGAAGAAGGAGGGAAGCCTCGTGGTCGAGGAAACCCCCTGGCAGCAGGCCCTCCGCTACGCCAACCGCGCCAATCCGTACCCGTTCTACGAGGAACTCCGCAGGACACCGGTGGCGCGGCAGCCGGACGGCACCTACGTCGTCAGTACCTACCAAGAGATCGTCGCGCTGCTCCACGACCCCCGGGTCAGTTCGGATGTCAGAAAGCTCCCCGTCCCGGTTGCGGCCCCGGCCGAAGGCTCGGCAGAGGCGGAGGCCGAGCCGATCACGGAGGCGGTCATCTCTTTGGAGCCGAACATCATCACCCAGGATCCACCCGAGCACGATCGAGATCGCCGGATGATGACGCCGCATTTCGTCGGCCCGCCCCATTCCCCTCACCTGATCTCCGACCTGGAACCCGACATCCGCCGCATCGTCGACGGCCTCCTGGACAACATGCAGGGCAAGACCCGGATCGATGCCGTCGACGAGTTCGCCTACCCCCTGCCGGTGACCGTGATCTGCAAGGTCCTGGGCGTGCCACTGGAAGACGAGCCACGCTTCCACAACTGGATCGAGACGGCCCTGGACGCTTTGGATTTCGGCCCCGAGGCTGCCTCCGAGGAGATACAGAGCCGACTGGCCGAGGGTCGTGAGGCCGTGCAGGAGTTCGAGCAGTTCGCAGCCGGGCTGCTCGACCGGTACGCCAAGCAGCCCGGCCCGGGCATGCTCTCGGCGATGGTCAACGAGGACGGCCCGGAGGGAGGGATGTCCAAGGGCGTGCTCGTGAGCAATGCCTTGCTCCTGATCTTCGCCGGGCATGAAACCACGGTCAATCTCATCGCCCACAGCGTGCTCACCCTGCTGCGGCACCCCGACGCGCTCGAGAAGCTGCGCCGCCGGCCCGAGCTGATCGTGCCCGGGGTCGAGGAACTGCTGCGCTTCGAGTCGTCGGTCCAGTTCTGGCACACCCGCTCCGCCGTGGAAGACATCGACATCGCGGGCACCACCATCCCGAAGGGCGCGCCGATCTTCCTGGCATACGGCTCGGCGAACCGCGACCCGAAGCGGTTCGCCAACCCCGACGAGCTCGACCTCGAACGCCGGGACAACCAGCACCTCGGGTTCAGCCAGGGCATCCACTTCTGCTTCGGCGCTCCGCTCGCGCGGCTCGAGGTCCAGGTCGCGGTCGGCGAGTTCATCCGCCGGGTGGAAAACCCCCGGCTCGTAGAGGACCCACCACCGTACCGCCACAACCAGATCTTCCGCGGCCCGCACCACGTCCTGGTCGACATCGACGGGATCCGCGACTGAATCGGCGTGCGCAAAGGATCGCTATGCGGGCTTTTCAACTGGTCGGATGGCAGCAACCGCCCGAGCTGCGCGAGGTGCCGGTGCCCGAGCCCGGGCCGGGGCAGGTCCTGGTGAAGGTCGGGGGTGCCGGTGCGTGCCACTCAGATCTGCACATCATGGAGGCACCCGGACCACCACCCGGGTTCGCCTCGGAACTGCCCTTCACGCTCGGCCATGAGAATGCGGGATGGGTGGAGAGGCTGGGACCGGGTGTCACCGGGTTCGCGCCCGGAGACCCTGTGATGGTCTACGGTCCCTGGGGCTGTGGGGTGTGCGCCAACTGCCGGGAGGGCCGGGAGAACTACTGCCAGAAGGTCATTGGTCAGGGCGGGGGCCTGGGAGGCGGTCACGACGGCGGAATGGCTGAGTACCTGCTGGTCCCGGCGGCGCGATTCCTGATTCCGCTGGGGACCCTTGACCCCCGCCAGGCCGCCCCGCTCAGCGACGCGGGGCTGACCAGCTATCACGCCGTCAAGCGATCGGTGCACCTGCTGGGGCCGGGCTCGACCGCGGTGGTGATCGGGGTCGGCGGTCTGGGGCAGATCGCCATCCAGACTGTGCGAGCGCTCAGCGCGGCGACCACCGTCGTCGCCATGGACACCGATGCCGGCAAGCTGGAAACCGCCAAGCGCATGGGCGTGGACGAGGCGCTGCTCTCGGGCGAGGAGGCGGTCACGCGCATCAAGGACATGACGGGGCAGCAGGGCGCTCAGCTCGTGCTGGACATGGTCGGCATAGACCCGACTCTGCGGATGGCTGCTCAGGTGGCCAGGGTGCTTGGCCACCTGACCATCGTCGGTCTCGGCGGCGGAGCCCTCCCCGTCAACTTCTCGAGCCCGCCGCACGAGTGCTCGGTCGCCTCCCCCTACTGGGGCTCCCTTCCCGAGCTGATGGAAGTGATCACCCTCGCCCAGCAGCAAAAGATCAAGATGCTGGTCGAGCACTTCCCCTTGGAACGCGCCAACGAGGCATACCAGCTCCTGCACGACGGCAAGATCCAAGGACGCGCCGTCATCGCCCCCCACCCGTGAGTACTGTCATCAAGGCGACCGGGCTGGTGCCGCAGGCCGCAACTGTCGGAGGAAACGTCATGGAGGCGGTGGCCGGTGCGATCGCTGGACCGAGAACCTCGCGATCGTCTCGGCGGGCCGGGCGAGATGGTGCTCATACGACCCCAGGAATACCCTCCACGTCCAGCGCTGCCGCGTCCGAGAAGAGCTCCGGCGTGCCCAGGGCGCACTCCGCCCAGACCGTCTTGCCACGTCGGGCATGGCGCGTTCCCCAGTGCTCGGCGAGTTGGGCGACGAGGAACAGACCTCGCCCGCCCTCGTCGAAGACACGAGCCCGGCGCAGGTGCGGAGTCGTGCTGCCGGCATCCGCGACCTCGCACATGAGGGTGCGATCGTGGATGAGACGCAGCTGGATGGGAGGCCGGCCGTAGCGGATGGCGTTGGTGACCAGTTCGCTGACGACCAGTTCGGTGGTGAAGTCGAGTTCCTCCAGTCCCCAGGTGGTCAGCTGCTTGGAGACGCTCGCTCTGGCCCGGGCGACCTCGGCCGGGTCGGCATCCACCTTCCAAGTGGCGACCTGACGGTCCCCGAGGGCGTGGGTGCGGGCCAGGAGGAGTGCCACGTCGTCGTGCGGTCGGTCTGCGGGCAGCAGCGCTTCGAGGACGGTGTCGCAGGTCGCCTCCAGGGAGGTGGAGGACTGCGCGAGGGCGTGGCACAGGCGGGTGAGGCCCGCCTCGATGTCGTGGTCGAGGGCCTCGATCAGGCCGTCGGTGCAGAGGGCGATGAGGCTGCCCTCGGGCAGGTCGATCTCCGCCGTCTCGAACGGCAGGCCACCCAGGCCGAGTGGCGGGCCGGCGGGTAGTTCGAGGATGTCGGCGGTTCCGTCCTGGGTCATCACGACGGGCAGCACGTGGCCCGCGCGGGCGAGGGTGCAGCGGCCGGCGACGGGATCGTACACGGCGTACAGGCAGGTGGCTCCGACGTCCCCCGCGGATTCGGTGTCCGTTTGGGCAGAGACTTCGGAAGAGACGTCGGCGGACAGGCGGATGACGACGTCGTCCAGGTGGGTGAGGAGTTCGTCGGGCGGTAGGTCGATGTCGGCGAGGGTGCGCACGGCGGTCCGCAGCCTGCCCATGGTGGCGGCGGCGTGGATGCCGTGGCCGACCACGTCGCCCACCACGAGTGCGACCCGGGCACCGGACAGCGGGATGACGTCGTACCAGTCGCCGCCCACGCCGAGCTGGGCGGCAGCGGGCAGGTAGCGACAGGCGACCTCCAGGGCGGACAGCGCGGGTGTACTGCGCGGGAGCAGACTGCGCTGGAGGGCGAGGGCGGTGGCGCGCGCGTGCGTGTAGCGGCGGGCGTTGTCGATGGCCACCGCCGCCCTGGCCGCGATCTCCTGGGCGAGGAGCAGATCCTCGTCGCCGTACGCGTCGGGCCTATGGTGACGGAAGAACTGAGCGACACCCAGCGTGGTGCCACGGGCGCACAGCGGTACCAGCAGCATTGATGCGGACGTGCCGAGGCGGTGCCGTGAGGGCCGGCCGGTGACCAGGGCGCGAGCCGGTGGTGATCCGTCCGGATACCTGTGGAGCTGCTGCGGCGGAACCGACGATTCCCCGTAGATCGCTTCCAGGTAGGTCGTCTCGGGGTAACCGTCCATCACCGACCGCTGGGCGACCCGGCGGACCACGAGTGTGCCCTTCGCAGGAGGGTCCTCTCCGGAAGACGTGTCGAGGAGGTCGACGGTGACGGCGTCGGCGAATCGCTCGGTGGCCAGGTCCGCCAACTCCTGGGCGGTACGGGCGATGTCCAGGGTCGTTCCGACGCGTGCGCTCGCCTCGTTCACCACCGACAGCCGCCACTGCACCCGGCGATCCCGCTCCTCCTGGAAGGCCAGAATGCCCGTCTGCGATGTGCGGTCCATGTACCCGATCGACAGTGCGATCAGCTTGCGTGCCGCCGCGTTGATCGACTCGGCATCGCTGGTGAGCCGGGGCAGCTCTTCGAGCAGCCGGTCGAGGATACGGCCGTGCGCGAGGGGGAAGGCGCGCATCATTGCTGTGACCGGCTTTCCGCGCTGAGCCAGCCGACGCGCGCGCTTTGCGTCGGCGGCCGGCTGATCGATCCGCCTTGGCTCGATGCCGTGCTCGATGCCGAAAAGTAGGGCGATGACGTGCTCGGCGACGTTCTCCCTCGTCATCTGTGCGATGTCAGGTTCGTCCCACAGCTCGGGGACCCCGCGCCGCAGGCATTGCTCTACGTCGTGGATCAGCTCGTCCGCTCGCGGGCTGAATTCATGCGCGACACGGGACAGAAGACTGTCCGCAAGGAAGTCCACACTGACGACGTTACGCCGGGCCGGCGGACCGTGAAGCCTCAGCAGGCCGCATCCGGCTGCGCGGTGTCCGGGAGAAGCCCGGTCTCACGGGCTGGTCGTGGTCGAGGGTGAGGGTCCGCGCGGCCACCGGCGGACGGGCTGGCGCCCACGGCTTTCCGGCGTCCATGGAGCCTGGCGCAGCCGGTGCTCCGGGTCAACCGAGCTCGGGCAGTGGCCGCCGGGTCACCTGGTGGGCGTCGTCCGGTGGGACGCCGAGCATGCGCAGGACCATCTCGGCCAGGTCGGAGGCGGCCTCGTCGCCGTCGAGGTCGGGGCGGGCCAGCCGCAGCGCCACGAGGGACAGCAGGGTCCCGCCGAGGGCGGACAGGGCGGTGGTCGGGTTGGTGCAGGTGAAGCGGCCCGAGGCGATGCCGATCTCCAGGTCGCGCAGGGCTCGGGGGGCGAGGCCCCGGTCGGTGTGGATCTGGGCCAGACCGCGGTCACGCAGGATCCGCATGAGTTCAGGGTGGGAGTCGGCCATCTGGGCGGTGAGCCGGAAGCCCACGGCGACGAGCTCGGCCGGGTCGTCGATTCCTTGTACGCGCTCGTCGATGACCTGCCCGAACTCGTCCAGGGCGTCTGTCACCGCGGCGTCGAACAGCTCCGTCTTGGACGCGAAGTGGTTGTAGAAGGAGCCGAAACCGACGTCCGCGCGCTCGGCGATGGCCTGGATGCTGGCGCTGGTGTCCCCGGTCTCCGCGAGGATCTGCCGGGCCGCACGGACGAGCGCCTGACGGGTCTCGGCACGGCGCCGTTCGAAGCGGTTCTTGGGCGGGGCTGACGTCGGCATACGGCGAGTGTAACAACCGTCACGATCAGTCTGCCATTACTGATGAGATCATCAATTATTTGGGTCCACCCTATTGACGATGAGTAACGGCAAAGTTGATGATTTCCTCATTACAGCAGTGTTGCTTGGAGGACACCATGTCCCACACTCCCGTCAACAGGGCCGCTCCCCAGACGCCCCACCAAGACCTCCACAGTGAGCAGGGCGCCCTGCGCGGAGAGCACCCCGGACGTTCCCGGAATCCCGTGATCAAGGTGGCGGATCTGGCCTGGCTTGAGTTCGAGAAGCCCGACCTGGACCGGGCCGAGGTCTTCGCGCGTGACTTCGGGTTCGCGATCGCCGCCCGCACCGAGGGCGAGCTGTGGCTGCGCGGCACCTTCGCCGGTTCACCCTGCATGGTCATCCGGCGGGGGCGTGCGTCCCGGTTCATCGGGCCGGCGTTCCGCGCGGCCGAGCGGGCCGACCTTGACCGGCTGGCCCGCGCCACCGGCAGTACCGTCCGTGACATCGGCGTACCGGGCGGTGGGCAGTCGGTCGAACTGCTCGATCCCTCTGGCCTGCCGGTCCGTGTCGTGCACTGCGCCGAGCAGCTGCCCGCGCTGCCCGAGCAGGAGCCGCTGATCCTCAACTTCGGTACCGATCATCGTCGTACGAACGCCACCCAGCGTCCGCCCCGTGAGCCGTCCCGTATCCAGCGGCTGGGCCATGTGGTGCTGGAGACACGGGTGTTCGCCCGCACCCTGGACTGGTACCTGGACACCCTCGGGATGATCGTGTCCGACTTCCTGTTCCTGGACGGGCAGCGCGGGCGCGGGCCGACGATGGCGTTCATCCGGTGCGACCAGGGCGGCCTGGCCGTGGATCACCACACGCTGGCCCTGCACCTGGGGCCCGGCACCGGCTACGTCCACTCCGCCTACCAGGTCACCGACCTCGACGCGATCGGCGCCGGTGGGGAGTACCTGGCCGAGCGCGGCTACAAGCGCAGTTGGGGCATCGGCCGGCACATCCAGGGCAGCCAGCTGTTCGACTACTGGCGCGACCCCGACCACTTCATGCTGGAGCACTTCGCCGACGGCGACCTCTTCTCCTGCGACCTGGAGCCCGGCTGGGCGCCGATGTCGGCGAGCGGCCTGGCCCAGTGGGGCCCGCCGGTCACCCGCGACTTCCTGGGCACGAACCCTTCCCCCGCCAAGCTGCGCGAGGTCATGACGGCCCTGCGCGGCGACAACGAACTCGACCCCGCACGCCTGCTGGGCCTGATGAAAGCGATGAGCTCATGAGCACCAACGTTCTGCGCACCGCCGACGGCTGGTGGGTCGTCCGGGACGAGCGCGCCGTCCGCATCGAGACCAAGGCGGTCACCACCGCCGAACTGCTCGCCGACCGGGACGCGATCCGCGAGGCCGCTGCCTCCGCCGAGAGCGGCACGCCCGTCGACGACCTGGTGGCGCTGCCTCCGGTCACCACCCCGTGCCGGGTGGTCGCCCAGATGGTCAACTACCGCAGCCATGCCAAGGATTCGGGCTTCACCGGAGACATTCCGGCCACCTTCTTCCGCAAGGCGTCCGGCTCGGTCAGCGGCCCCCGTGACGCGATCATCCGCCCCGCGCACGTGAAGTTCCTCGACTACGAGGTGGAACTCGGCCTCGTCATGGGCGCGCCCCTGCCCGTGGGCACCGTCGTCGAGGAGCAGGACCTGCCCCGTTACGTCGCCGGCCTTGTCCTGACCAACGACGTCAGCGCCCGCGACGTCCAGCTGACCAAGACCCAGTTCTACGAGAGCAAGTCCTATCCGACCTTCACGCCGACGGGGCCGTACCTGGCCCTGCTGGAGCCCGAGGACTTCGACCTGCTGCTGAACCTGCGGCTGCGGCTGTCGGTCAACGGCGTGTCGCGCCAGGACCGCACGCTCGCCGACATGATCGTACGGCCCGCACAGGCGCTCACCCTGCTCGCCCGCTTCCAGACCCTCGACCCGGGCGACCTGCTGCTGACCGGCACTCCCGGCGGCACGGCCCTGAAGGCCCCGCCCAAGCCGATCGCGAAGATCAGTGCGTTGCTGTCGCCCGCGGTGAGGTGGAAGGCGTTCTTCAAGGGCCAGGCCAAGAACCCCCTTTACCTGCGCGAAGGTGACCTCATCACCGCCACGATCGCCACCCCGGACGGGCGGATCGACCTCGGCGAGCAGCGGACCCCCGTTACGGACGCACCATGAAGGCCGCATCCCGGATACCGGTGGTGATCATCGGTGCCGGACCCGTCGGGGTCACGGCCGCCCTCCTGCTCGCCCGGCGCGGCGTGCGCAGCGTCGTCCTGGAACGCCACCGGGACGTTTACCCCCTGCCGCGCGCCGTCGTCGTGGACGACGAGATCCGCCGGATCCTGCAGAGTGTCGGTGTCCACGAGGAGTTCGCCGCCCTCGTCCGCCCGGCGCCCGGGCTGCGGCTGCTGGACGCCCGGCGCCGCGTGATCACCGAATTCCCGCGGTCCCTGCACGGACACCACGGCTTCCCGCAGTTGAGCATGTTCAACCAGCCCGAGCTGGAACGCCTGCTGCGCGACGCCCTGGCGCGCCGCCCCGAGTGCGAGCTGTGGGGCGGGGTGGAGGTCGTGTCCGTCACCCAGGACACCGACGGACCGAACGATCCCACGGGTCCGGTCCGGGTCACCTTCCGGCGCGACGGCAGCGACGAGGAGGAGCACCTGTGGGCCGATGCCGTCCTCGGCTGCGACGGTGCGGGCAGTCTCACCCGTGACGCCATCGGCACCGACTGGGAGGACCTGCACTTCGAGGAGAGCTGGCGGGTCATCGACGTGCGCACCAGCCGCCCGGTGCGTACCTGGGAAGGCGCCGAGCAGATCTGCTGCCCCACTCGGCCGGCCACCTTCATGCGCGTCGGCGAGGACCGCTACCGCTGGGAGTTCCGGCTGCCCGAGGACGAAAACCTGGACGGCCCGGACGGATGGGAGCGCCTGCGCAAGCTGGTCGCCCCCTGGGTGGACCTGCCGGCCTCGCAGCGCGACGACTTCGAGGTGATCCGGCAGGCCCAGTACACCTTCCGGGCCCGTCTCGCCGACCGGTGGCGCCGGGGGCGTGTCTTCCTGCTGGGCGACGCCGCCCACCTCACCCCGCCCTTCGTCGGGCAGGGTCTGTGCGCGGGCCTGCGCGATGCCTACAACCTCACCTGGAAGCTCGCCCGCGTGCTCCAACAGGGCGCACACAAGGGGCTGCTGGACACCTACGAACGCGAGCGCAAGCCGCACGCCCGCCATGTGATCCGCGTGGCGGTCGCCGTCGGCTGGGCCATGACCGGCGGGCAGGACCGCGGTGCGGCGTTCCGCCGGGCCGTGGTGGGCACGGTCTGTCGCATCCCCGGCGTGACCGCGGCGGTGAGCCGTGACCTCAGCCCTGCCCTGACCGCCGGTCCACTCGTACGGCGCCGCCCCAGGCTGACCGGCCGCGTGCTGGCCGGCACCTTCTGCCCGCAGCCCTGGGTACGGCACGACGGCAGGCGAGTGCGCCTCGATGACGTCCTCGGGGACTCCTTCGCCGTCCTGACCGCTGTGCCGCCCACGGCGCAGATGACCGCCGTGGCCACGGCACTGGGCGCCCCGACGATCCACGTCGACGACCTGGGCGACGACGGCACCCTGGCCGGCTGGCTGGCACGCGGCCGTGCCGACGCCGTCCTGCTGCGCCCCGACCGCGTCGTGATGGACACCGTCCCGGCCGGCACCGGCGACTTCACGGACACCGCCGCCTGGGCTCCCCTACTGCACACGGCCCGCCATACCGCCGATGTCCGGCCCGCCCCCTGACGAGGAACACCACACCATGACGAGCCCGCACCTCGCACCGTATCCGGAACCCTTCTTCACTCCCGACCCGCACGTGGCCGCCCGCAGCCGCATGGCGGACTTCGCCGGATGGGCCGCCCGGCACCAGGGCGCCGAAGGGATCCAGGACCCCACCGACTACCAAGCCCTGTACCGCTGGTCCGTCACCGACCTGGAAGGGTTCTGGGCCGCGGTGTGGGAGTACTTCGACATCGACGCGACGACCGAGTACGAGCGGGTGCTGGCCGAGGAGACCATGCCCGGCGCCCGCTGGTTCCACGGCGCCACCCTCAACTACGCTCACCACGCGCTGCGCAACCTACAGCCCGACGCTCCCGCCATCACCGCGCTGGACGAGACCGGAGCCGGCTACGAGATCACGGGCCGCGAGCTGCGCTCCCGGGTCGCCTCCGTCGCCGCCACCCTGCGCGACCTGGGCGTCGGACAGGGCGACCGGGTGGTGGGCTATCTGCCCAACACCCCCCACGCCGTCATCGCCTTCCTCGCCACCGCCAGCCTGGGCGCGGTGTGGTCGGTGTGCGGCCAGGACTACGCACCCAAGGCCGCCGCCGACCGCTTCGCCCAGCTCGAACCCACGGTGCTGATCACCGCGGACGGCTACCTCTTCAACGGCACCACACACGACCGCCGGACCGCCTCGCTCGAACTTGCCGCCGCCCTGCCGACGCTGACGGCCACGGTGCTCGTGGACCACGTGGGCCTTGCCTGGCCCGAGGGCGGGCACCCGGGGCTGACGGTCCCCTGGGAGGACGCCGCCACCCGCACCGAGTACCTCACCATCGCCCCGGTGCCGTTCGACCACCCTTTGTGGGTCGTCTTCTCCTCCGGCACCACCGGCCTGCCCAAGGGCATCGTCCACGGGCACGGCGGGATCCTGCTCGAACACCTCAAGATGCTCGGCCTGCACACTGATCTGGGCACCGGGGACCGCCTGCTGTGGTACACCACCACCCACTGGATGATGTGGAACCTGGTCGTCTCCACCCTGCTGACCGGCGCGACCACCTGCACCTACGACGGCAGCCCGGCGCCGCTCGCGCGACCGGACATCCTGTGGGAGCTGGCGGCCCGCCACAAAGTCACCGTCTTCGGCACCAGCCCCCAGTACCTGCTGGCCATGAGCAAGCTGGGCATCGAACCCTCCGTGCACGACCTGTCGGCCATCCGCGTCGTCGGCTGCACCGGCTCCGCTCTGCCCGCCTCCGCCTACCCCTGGGTCCGTGACCACGTGGGCCCCGGTGTCCAGCTGGCCTCCACCAGCGGTGGCACGGACGTCGTCTCCGGCTTCGCCGGCAGTGCCGCCACGACCCCGATATGGGCGGGGGAGCTGTCCGCCCCCGGCCTGGGCGTGGCGCTGGCCGCCTACGACGCGAGCGGCACCCCTGTCCTCGATCAGGTCGGCGAACTGGTCGTCACCCGGCCCATGCCGTCCATGCCGCTGTGCTTCTGGAACGACCCCGACGGCAGCCGCTACCGCGACGCCTACTTCGGCGCCTACCCCGGTGTGTGGCGGCACGGCGACTGGATCACGCTCACCTCGCACGGCTCGGTGATCGTCCACGGCCGCTCCGACGCCACTCTCAACCGCAACGGCGTGCGCCTGGGCAGTGCCGACATCCACGACGTCGTCGAACGCCTCCCCGAGATCACCGAGGCCCTCGTCATCGGCGCGGAGCAACCCGACGGCGGCTACTGGATGCCGCTCTTCGTGGTCCTCGCCGACGGGGTCGGCCTGGACGACTCCCTGCGCGACCGGATCCGCGACGCGATCCGCGCCGGCGCCTCACCCCGCCACGTCCCCGACGAGATCCTCGCCGTACCGGCCCTCCCGCACACGAAGACCGGCAAGAAGCTCGAGGTTCCCGTCAAGCGCCTGCTCCAGGGCGTTTCCGCCGAGCAGGTCCTGAACCCCGCGGCGGTCGACAACCCCGACCTGATCGCCTACTTCGCCCGCTTGGGCGCGGAGCGGAACAAGCCGTCAACAGACCACACATGACGTCGGCGGGGCCACAAGCCCACGTGGCAGTACCGGGTCCTTGTCCCCCTACCGGCTCCGCAAACCCCGTCCCCACCGCGTGGTGGGGGGGGGGGGGGGGCCCCCCCCCCCCGCCCCCCCCCCCCCCCCCCGCGGCAGTAAGTTATGTAAGCCATCTATGGTAGGCCCGCGAAGGCCTCGCCCGCGCGTGGGGGGACC
>NZ_JBSFDW010000044.1:34420-64588 GCF_053594115.1 Streptomyces sp. NPDC001970
GGGGCGGTCGACCCGCCCCGGCACCACACCATCCGCACAACCGAAGTTAAGAGAGAAACCATGAGCATGACCGACCGCGAACCGCAGGCCCTCGATGTCCTCCACGACGCCGGACGAAAGGTGCTGTTCACCGAGGCCCGCACCGCGAACACCTTTGCCGCAACGGCCGTTGCCGACGACGAGCTCGCCATGATCTGGGAACTCGCCCGCTGGTCGCCGAGCGCCGCCAACGGTCAGCCTCTGCGTGTGCTCTTCGTGCGCACCCACGAGGGCAAGGAGCGACTCGTCCGGCATCTCGACGAGGGCAACAGGGCCAAGACGCTCAGTGCACCGGCCGTGGCGGTCCTGGCGTACGACGTCGACTTCCACGAGCAGATGCCGACAGTCTTCCCGGCTCGCGGCGACATGCTGCGAGCGGCGTTCGCCGACCAGACCGAGAAGCGCGAGAGCCTTGCAGCCTACAACTCTGCACTGCAGACCGGCGTCTTCCTGCTCGCGGTGCGCGCAGCGGGGCTGGCGGCCGGTCCCATGGCGGGCTTCGACCGGGCCGGCGTGGACGAGGAGTTCTTCGCCGGTACCAGCTGGCGCTCGCATCTGGTCGTCAACATCGGTCACCCCGGTGCCGACCCGTGGTTCCCGCGGCTGCCCCGCGTGCCCGTCGAGGACGCCGTCGCCTGGGCCTGACGGCACTGCCGCCGCCTGGTTGCGCGGGATCGGGATCCGAAGTCCGAGGACTCGAGCGCGGTCGGCGTAGAGGTGAGAGGTGTTATGCCGTGGGCGCCGGTGCTCTCTTGAGTGCCGGCGCCCACTTTTCACCCCTGCCGAGGTGGCGGAGCCGACGAAATGCGGGACCGTTGGTACCGACACTGGCGCCACTGCCCGAATACTCGGCGTGCGGCAGATGTGGTGCGCGTACCTACGGGGGATGCCATGTTTCAGCAGATTGGCCTGTATTACCCGTACGTCCATCTACGGAATGATCAATAGCTTTAGAACCGCTGACAAAATGGGATGGCGGATGTACCACTGACGGAGCGAGGATCTTCCGGTACTCGCCGATGAAGAGGTGGCAAGGGGCGACATCGTTCCGAGGGAGCTCATCTCCCTTGCCGATGACGAGGGGAACAGCGTCACCGTCAACGTTCTGGGGCGCAACCCCAGGTGGGCCGCCGGGCTCGATGCCGAGATCGTCGTCAGGACGCCCTTCGTGTCCGGCCGCTGTTACCTGGCGTTGTCCGTTTCGAAGCTGGAGAACTGGTCCGATGCACTGAACAGGCTCGACGCCGGCGAGGATGTCGCCTGGATGGAGATGAGCAGGGGGGCGTCCATCTTCATCCAACTCACCGGCGAGCGTGACTGCCCGGAGGTGGTCGTAGAGGACGAGTCGGGATCCATGGTCACCGTGCGCGTGCCGATCGCCCTGCCGGACGACTGGATCGCCGACCACCAACAGCGTCTGCACCAGCTGATGAACCACTGGGTTCCGATGCTGTCAGCGTAGGCGAACAAGCCACCGCCAGCAGATGAGCGCGCATCCGCCGCCTTTCCCTTCCCCGGGAAGACCTCTGGCCGCCATGAAGGGCTTGGGAATTGCGACCGCGTTCAGCGCGGCGAACCTCAAGTTCGAACTCCCCGCTTGCCCCCAGTACTGTCGCTGGTGGCGTTCTTGCTGGCCGGCCTGTGGTTGGCGCGGCCCTCGGTGCCGCCTTCGCCATCACTGGTCTGCGCCGTACGACCACCCAGCAGCGCCAAGCTCTCAACGCCACGTCCCCGGTCGCCTATTGGCCCGGCTCGAACATTTCCTCGACGATCCCGAGCACGTCGAGCTGACCAAGCGCGGTTGGGATGCGAGGTCCTGGGATCCGGACTACCCGCGGATCGAAAAGCTGGCGTCCGCGCTGACCGACAAGCTGCCGGCCAACCGCGCGCTGCTGGCGATGCCGACCGGGTTTCAGAACCAGTCCGACGCCGCCTCCCGGTACGGACTGGTCAACCACCACCGGGAAGACCAGGCACCGTCCATCGCCCGGTTGAACGCGCTGGTCGAGGCGAACCTGCGCGCAGCCGGCATCGACATCCCGCATCAGTGACGGCCGCCCAGCAGACCCGGCGCTGCGGCGGGACGCCCGCCTTATCCCGCCGCGTCCGAACCGGAATCTGCCCGGCGGACGGCCGCGCGTACAGCCATTGACCTGCACGGCCGTCGCAGATGACGTCGTATGGCAGTTCCCTTACCGGTCCTCCGCCTCAGGCGACCAGCCCAAGACCGAGGTCGAGGTGGGTGGAGTAGTCACCGTTGTCCCGCCCGGCCAATCCGTGGGTCATCCCAGTACACCCCAGGCCGCACCTCACCCTTATCCGGGCTGCCACTTCGGCACCGTCAGCACCCCGATCACCGGCTGCCCGGTCCCGCGCATACGCCTGCGCCACACGACCACCAGCAGGCGGCCGTGACGTCGGCGCCGCTGCCTCCACCAGCACCACGGCCGGACCGCCGGCTCGGAACAGCATCGTGACGTGGAGGTGCTCACGGGCCCCATCTACGCCGATCCCGAGCAAGCACCAACCGGAGGGCCACAGCACCGTGCGTTGTTCCTCGCGGCGGGTATCGGGGCCGAGCGGTTGGGGCCACAGTCGAAGGCCGGGCCCGTCCCCTGAGTGGAGCAATCGCGCTCCTAGCGAGGCTGAGCACAACCGCCCGCGCTGGTTTCGCTCGTTCGCCGCAGCTCGGAATCAAGCCGTGTACTGGTGGGCCGAGTAGGTCAAGTAGCCCGCGTCACCGCCCTGGTAGTAGGTGGCTTCGTCGACGGAGGTGATCGGAAGTCCGCCCCGCAGCCGCTCGACCAGGTCGGGGTTGGCGAGGAAGGCGCGGCCGAAGCTGATGAGATCGGCGCCCAGGCCGAGCCAGTGGTCGGCGTCGTCCCGGCCGGTCTGCTTCGGTCCCATCGGAAGCACAGGGTTCATGACGAGGGTGCCCGGCCACGCTCGCCGCAGGGCGACGAGCACCTCTTCGTCGGCGGTGGCTTCGAGGTGCACATACGCCAGCCCGAGGGGGGCCAGTTCGTTCAGCAGCGCGGCGTAGAGCTGACGGACGTCGGTCTCCTCGACTCCCCAGAACGCCCCGCCCGGTGAGAGCCGGATGCCGGTCCTGTCCCCGCCGACGGCCTCGACGGTGGCGGCGACGGCCTCGACGGCGAACCTGATCCGGTTGGCGATCGAGCCTCCGTAGCGGTCCGTGCGCAGGTTGGCGTTGGACGAGAGGAACTGCGCGATCAGGTAGCCGTTGGCGCCGTGGAGTTCCACGCCGTCGAAGCCCGCGTCGACGGCGCGGCGGGCGGCTTCGGCGTACGACCGCGCGTGCTCGGGCACTTCGGCGGTGTCCAGCGCGCGCGGCGTCGGAGCGGGCTGGGGCCCGGTCGGGGTGAACACGTCGCCGACGAAGGGGACGGCTGAGGGCCCGACCGGCTGCAGGCCGGTGGTGTCGGAATGTGAGACCCGGCCGCCGTGCATGAGCTGGGCGAAGATCCGGCCGCCGTTGGCGTGGACGGCTGCGGTCACGGGGCGCCATGCCTCGACCTGCTCGTCGGTGTGCAGTCCCGGTGTACCCGGGTTGGACTGCCCGATCGCGCTCGGCTGCACCCCCTCGCTCACAATCAGCCCGGCTGTGGCCCGCTGGGCGTAGTAGGTCGCCATCGACGGGGTCGCCAGGCCGCCGGCGGCGGCCCGGACCCGGGTCATCGGGGCCATGACCACCCGGTTGGGCAGCGTGAGGCCGCCAAGCCGGTAGCTGGTGAAAAGGGTCGTCACGTCAGGACTCCTTCACGTTCCGCTGTACCCGCGCCTCGGGCACAGCGGCTACGCTAAAACCTCACACTGATGTCAGAGGCAAGTGTCTGTGACGCAGAACTCAGCCGGGAGGGCTTTGTGCGGATAGGGGAGCTCGCGTCACGGGCCGGAGTCAGTGTCCGGTCCGTGCGCTACTACGAGGAGCAGGGGCTGCTCACCAGCACCCGCAGTCCTGGCGGGCAACGGCACTACACGGACAGCGAGGTCGAGCGGGTCGCGTTCATCCAGCAGTTGTACGCCGCGGGCCTGTCCAGCCGCACCATCGCCGAGCTGCTGCCCTGCGTCGACACACCCAGCGAGGAGAACTCCGACTCTGGGCTGGAGCGGATGGCACTGGAGCGCGAGCGGCTCTCCACGCACATCGCCGACCTCGTAGAGACCAGGGACACACTCGACAGGCTGATGGCTACGGCCCGGGCGCACCGGGAACAGCTGGGGAAGGCTGCGGCCGGCTGACTGGTAGGCCACGAGCCACCCCCTGCCGACCGTCCCGTCGGCGACCGAATGGCGTCTCTCCCGGAGCCCTCCGTCCTGACGCCATATCAATGGGGGAAAGCCAGCCGTCCCACGCCGTACCGGACCACATCAACTGAGACGACAGCAGACATGCACACTCGCGGGACCAAACAACTGGGAAGACCCACCACACGCCGTCTCAATTCATCGGGTCGTAGCAGGTCGCAGGCATCCTCCCGGACCATATCGTTTGCGACGGGACAAGATCCTTAGAGGTTGTCTCACGTGGCAAGTTTCGCGAGCTTCTTGTAGCAGATCAGGGCGGCGGCCATGGCCAGGCCTCGGCTCTGTCAGTCGTTGCGGACCACGTACGGGATCTTGAGACCACGAGCAGCCCATGGCAGGCTCATGCCGCATGATCGATGAATGCGCGAAAGACAACCTGCACGGGAGACTGCGGCGGGACCGCAAGGCGCTGCTCTGGAAACTCGATGGCTTGTCCGAATACGACGCCCGCCGGCCTTTGACAGCGACCGGGACCAACCTCCTCGGCCTGGTCAAACACGTGGCCACCGTCGAGGCCAGGTACTTCGGCGAGGTCTTCGACCGCCCTTCCCCGGAACCGCTGCCCCGGTGGCAGGACTCCAACGGCAGCGATCTGTGGGCGACCGAGGACGAGACCCGCGATCAGATCATCGGGTTCTACCGGCGCACGTGGGAACACTCGGACGCGACGATCAACGAGCTTCCCCTCGACGCCCCCGGCCACGTGCCGTGGTGGCCGGAGCCTTATGCCGACACGAACCTGTTCGCCATCATGGTCCATGTCCTCGGCGAGTCCATCCGGCATGCCGGGCACGCCGATATCCTGCGCGAGGGCCTCGACGGCCGGACCGGGTTGCGCGCCGAACTCGAGAAGCAGATCGACGAGGAAGCCCGTGCAGCCTACTGCGCGAAGATCGAGCAGGCCGCCAGGTCGGCCGCACCAATCAAGGCTTAGAGGTTGTCTCACGTGACTTGATGTTCGTGCGGCATGCTGCCGGTCGTGGGTGCTGATCTATCGAAGCGTCTGGTTCCTGATGAACTCTGGGAGCTGGCCGCCCCGTTGCTGCCGTCGTTCGCTGCTCGTCCGCAAGGTGGTGGGACCGCTCCGTGTGACGAGCGGGCCGTGTTCACGGCAGTGGTGTACGCGCTGACCAGCGGCTGTGCCTGGCGGCATCTGCCGCCGACGTTCGGCACGTCGCCCGCCACCGCGCATCGCCGCTTCACGGTATGGACCGAGGCCGGCCTGTGGCGTCGGCTGCACTGGGCGGTGCTGGACGAACTCGGGGCCCGCGGCGAGGTGGACTGGACCTCGGCGATCGTCGACGCGGCCTCCGTTCGCGCCAAAAGGGCAAGGCCGTGAAGTTACGGTGTTGTGCCTGATCGCAAGGTCGGCTGTGGATCTCGCGGGTGGGCGGACGCAGGAAGCGGGGCTCCGGTAGAAACGGCTTGTCCTCCAAGACGAGTCGTTCACCACGGGAGCTCCGCAAGGCACAGCAGCGCATGCTGCTTTCACGACGGCAAGGGCGGCGTCATGACGGCTCACCACACATCCGGTCCCGCCGACTGGATCTACCAGCTCGCTCCCGGCCGTGGGGACGCGCCGCGTACTCCCGCTAGTTCGGCGCAGAGCATCACCGAGGCGACCGACCGGCTCGGCCCCCAGCCCGTGGCCTGGGCCATCGCTGTCGGTGACGAGCTGGCGCGTGTCATCATCCACGAGGTTCCCGAACTGGGAGGCGGACCGGCGCCCTACGAAACGCTCCGGATGGGGACCGAAGCTGCGACGGTGTACGCGCTGCTCCTGCTGGCCGACCCTGCGGCCGACCTGGTTGTCCCGGAGGAATCCCTGCTGGGGGACCGCGAGTTCGCTCGCAGGCGCCTCGGCCTGGACAAGGTGCTGCGCGGCATCCGCGTCTCCCACGCTGCGCTGACGAACGCGCTGATGGCCGCGTGCCAGGAAATCGTTCCGCTGCCCGAACGCGCGGAGCAGTTCCGCCGCGTCTCCGAGCTGCTCTTCGGCTTTGTCGACGAGTTCTCCTCGCGGATGACCGCCGAGTACCTGGCCGAGCACGACCGCTGGCTCACCAGCGGCGCCGCAGCCCGCGAGGAGACCGTCCGCTTGATTCTCGGCGGTCAACCGGTACGGCAGGAAGCCGCGAGTGAGCTCCTCGCCTACCGGCTGGAGGGCCGCCATCTCGCCGTCATCGCCTGGTGTGACAGCCCGACCGCGGATGCCGCCGGCGATCTGCAGCGGGCGGCGGCCGAACTGTTGCACCGGCGCGGCTGCACGTCGACCCTGGTCATCCCCACCGGCCGGACCACTGTGTGGGCGTGGGGAGAACCGCACGCCGCGCCCCCGACCGGCACGCCGGGTGAATTGCCGTACCAGGAAGGCATCCGCTTCGCCTGCGGCTCGGTACGGCACGGGCTGGCGGGGTTCCGCCAGTCGCATGAGGACGCCCAGCACACGGTCCGGGTCATGCAGCTCAATCCCGGCGGCACGGGCTCGGTCGTCGACTACCCGGATGTCGAGCTGGCGGCCCTGGTCTCGGCCGACCTGCCCGCCCTGCGCCGCTTCGTGAGTGACGAGCTGGGGGCGCTGGCGGCGGACAGCCGGCACGCGGGCCAATTGCGCCGGACGCTGCGCCTGTACCTGCGCAACGAGCGGAGCCTGACGGTCGCCGCGGCGCAGCTGCACGTGGCGCGCAACACCGTCACCTACCGGGTCAAGCGTGCTCAGGAACTGCTCGGGCACGACCTGACGGACCGACTGCCCGAGCTGATGACCGCCCTGGAGGCCGCGCAGACGCTGGGCCCCGCCGTGCTCCGACCGGAGGAAGATGACTCGCATGACGGTGCTTCCCGACGCTCCTGACGATTACGGCTGATTCGCTCAGATCAGGGGAGTGACCTGCTCCTCGATGCCCAGCAGCGCCCGCCCGTACACCTCACCGGCGATGGCCGGGTTGATCACCGCATGCCGGCTGCCCGTCTCCTGGTCCCGCCAGATCCGCTGCAGCGGATTGGCCTCGGCGAAGCTGCCGGCGCCCTGGATACTCAGCAGCAGATCGAGGGCCTCACGGGAGCGGCGGGCCACGTAGCCGGTGTCCATCCGCACCCGGGCCCGGGTCACGAACGGCATGTACTCGCCGTGGGCGGCCCAGCTGTCGATGTCGTCCGCGGCCCGCATCAGGTGCAGGCGGGCGGTGTCGATCAGCTGGGCCGCCTCGGCCAGCTGGATCTGCGTGGACGGGGCGTCACTGGCGCGCTCGTAGAAGGTGTAGGAGATGCCCCTGCCCTTGGCGAGGGAGGCGGTGACCACGTCCATGCCGGCCTGCGCCAAGCCCACCTGCGGGCCCGCCAGCACCAGCGCGAGCACCGGAACCAGCGCCGAGCGGTACAGCGCCTCGTCCTTGCGTTCGGTCGAATAGGTACCCTGCACGCCCTGGGTCACCGACAGGATGCGGTGCGCGGGTACGAAGACCTCGTCGGCGACGAGGGTGTTGCTGCCCGTGCCCCGCATGCCGGCCACATACCAGGTGTCCTCGATCGTCAGCTCCTCCATCGGGATGAGAGCGGCGCCCTGGTCGATCTGCTGTCCGGAGGCGTCCACCACGGGGACGCCGAGGCACGCCCACTGGGAGTGCAGGCTGCCCGAGGCGAAGCCCCAGCGCCCGGTGACGACCAGTCCGCCCTCGACGGCCCGGCTGGTGGCACTGGGGGCGAGCACTCCGCACACCCGCGCGTCGGGGTTCTCGCCCCACACCTCCTGCTGGGCCCGCTCGGGGTAGAGGCCGGCCATCCAGTTGCAGACGTTGATCAGCGTTGTCACCCAGGCCGTGGAACCACATCCGCGCGCGAGCTCGGAGGTGATCTCCAGGAAGGTCCTTATGTTGGCCTCGTGACCGCCAAGGCGCCGCGGCACCGTCAACCGGAACAGCCCCGCCTCGGACAGGGCCGCGATGTTCTCCTCGGCCACTTTGCGGTCCGCTTCGGTGCGGGCGGCGTTCTCGCGCAGCAGGGGCACCAGTGCCGCCGCACTCTTCTTCAGCGCCGCGGCGGACGCGGCGGTCGCCTGCGGGGCGGATGTGGTCGTGGTCATGGGGTCCTCCGGATTTTCGCGGCTCATGTGGCGCACCTCACGTGGCGAGGTGCCGCTACCGGCATTCCACGCCCGGTCCGCATCGCTGTCGTGTGTCTGGGACCGCAGAGTTCGTCTTGCCGGTTGGGCCGCCGGACCAGTTCGGCGGCAACTTGATTCCGTGGCCCGAAGTCGTGTGCCCGTCTTGGCCGCCCGGCCCAATGCCATGCGGAGGTAACTGTGGATTCACTGGAGTGAAACCCGCGCCGCCGACGCCGCGAGCGACGGCAGGCGGTGCATAGTCTGGCTCCCGCTCCCCTGGAGATTGCTGTGTCTGCAACCGCCCTTGCCGCAACAGACCTGACCGCCGCCACGGCCGAGCCCGCGGTGTTCCGCCGCGTACTCGGCCATGTGCCGACCTCGGTGTGCGTGGTGACCGCCACGACGCCGCAGGGCCCGGTGGGCGTCACGGTAGGCAGCTTCACCTCCGTCTCCCTCGACCCGCCTCTCGTGGTCTTCTACTGCGGCCGGCAGTCAGCCAGCGCAGAGGCGATCATCCGCTCAGGGCACTTCTGCGTGAACGTGCTGGCCGAAGACCAGCAGCAGGTGTGCGCGGCCTTCGCAGGCCGCTCGGCCAACCGGTTCGCCACCGGCGACTGGGAACTGACGGACCAGGCCGCGCCGCGCCTCGGCGGGGCGGCGGCCTGGTTCGAGTGCTACGTGGAGGACAGTTTCCCCGCAGGCGACCACGTAGCGGTGGTGGGCCGAGTGCAGCGTCTGGCCGCGGCCGGCGGCCCCCGCAAACCCTTGATCTTCCACCGCGGCCAACTGGTCCGCCTCGATCGTGCCTGCGGCATGCATGTGCCCACCCATTCCTTCGACTGGTGGGACATCTGACCTCCGGCCCGCACGCCCCGCCGGTGAACCGGCACGACGGCGACCGACACGGCGACGCCGGTGGCAAGAGGTGTCACATACCCTGCTGCAGCGACCGCCCGGTGCCTTCACCGACGTGCATCCGCACCTCTGGAGGGCATGGCCCGACCGCCATCCTCAGCGAGCCGACGGGAGAGGTCCTGGACGGCCGACGGCGCGAAGGCGAGCAGCACCAGGCCCACGCCGGTGGCGGTAAGAGGAAGGCGGCCTCCCACCCGGGTATCGCACGGGGTTCGCGTCGCGCGCCGAAAGCCCACGGCCGCGAAGTTATGGGCTGATCGGCTCTGTCAACAGGATGTCGATGCTGATGGTGGCGTTGTAAGTGCGCCGGTCGACGCGCAGGCTCTTGTACGCGTAGCGGGACAGTGGGCGCTTGACAGCACGTGGGCTGACGCGGAGGCGGCGGTCGGGCATCGGCTTGTCGAGGACGGCTCGGCCGATCGCGCCGACGAGGTCGATGGCAGTGTCGGCGATCACGCCCGCAGCCTGGACGACCTGATCACGGGCGGTCTGGAGGGCGACACTGAAGCTGGCCCGGTCCGGGTCGGCCCCAGGGACGGTCGACAAGACCACCACCCACCAGGTCGTCGAAGCCGGTGGAACCTGGAGCCGATACGCCCCGGGCGATCACCGAAGGTGAGCCCCAACCGCGAACTCATGCGGCCCCGGCTGTCCTGGCAGCCCACCCGCTACCTTCACCACATGGAACGGGCCACCATCCTGAGCAGCCTCGCCGCGAGCGGAACTGACACCGCCCCGCAGCGACTCACCGAACTTGCCGCCGAACTCGACATACCGGCCGCCGACCTTCTCGTTGTCGCAGGCCACCCGGTGCCGGCGGAACTCCTTCCCCCGGAGCGCGACGCCAGGGTCATGAGGCAGTTCGCATACCGCGTCAGTTACTGCGACCACTTGCAGCTCGCCGCGCTGGAGGATTTCGTCCGCTCGCTGCCCCGCGTCGCCGCCCCGGGACCGTTCGTGCAGCCGGCCTGGCCGTACCCCCGCCCCGCCGAGACCAGGTTCGCCGCCGTACTCGGCGGGCTGATCCGCAATCGCGGCTTCGGCATCCGCGAACTGCCGTTCATGGGACTGTCCCTCAGCACGCTGTACGGGATGGTGTGGCGCTGGGAGCCGAGTCCGCACCGGCGCCAGCAGCTATGTGCCGTAGCCGGTCCGCTGGGCTGGACCCTGCCCGAACTCTTCGCGGTCGCCGATGAGCCGTACTCGGAGGAACTCCGCCCGATGCTGCACTGCCACCACCTCGGGCGGGTCTTCGCGGCGGCCGTCCCCTTGACCACCGCTCAGCTGATCGAGACTGCGGAGGAAGCGGATCGACTGAGCGTGCGTGAGGACCACGGCGTATGGCAGCCCGTCTCGCAGGGCTTTGCAGAGGAGTGCCCGGACTTCCCTTGACAGCAAGGGTTGCCTTGGTGCCTTCTGGCATGGTCGGGCGCCTTCGCACGTTGTCCGCGCCACGCAGCGGTAGCCCCTGGCGATCGACGTCCGCCGAGCTCGGGCTGATCACTCAACGTGAGCCCCATTTGGACTCGGCCGCGAATAGGCGACGCCTGAACATGCGAGCTCACCAGTCTCGGCCCCAGGTTGTAGTAGACCTTTCGCACCGGCTTGGAAAAGGCCCAGCCGTAGGCGAAGTTCATGAAAGACCCGTCGATGGTGTCCACCAGGCTTGATCGACTTCATCACGCGTCCCAGCAGACGGTTGATGCGGCCGCGGTTGTTGAGCTGCTGCTCCAGCGCGGCCTCGTCGAAGTGGCCGGAGCGCATCTGCCGGAACACCCTCCAGATGCCGGCGAGGATGACGATGTTGACGATGGCGATGACGTACAGGAACGTCCCGGAGACGGTCGTGCCGATCAGCTCGGTGACGCGGTGCAGTTCGGACGTATCGTCGCGGTCCGGTCCGACGAGGCCTTTGACGCCCAGAGAGAGCAGGAGAGTCAGCACGAAGACGACGCTGGAGTGCCCCAGGGAGAACCAGAAGCCGACGACAGGGGACGTCGGCCCCCTCCATGAACTTCCGAGTGGTGTTGTCGATCGCGGCGATGTGGTCGGCGTCGAAGGCGTGCCGCATGCCCAAGGTGTAGGCCGTCGCCCCGATGCCGATCCCGAAGCTCTTGGTACCCAGGCTGTGGTGCTCCGGGGCCACGATCGCCACCAGAGTGAACCACCCGACGACGTGAAGCGCGATGATGAAGGCGGCCATCCCGGCGGCGCAGGCCCACTCAGCACGGCTCATCGAGCCGGATATGCGTCGCCATCGGGAACGGAGGCTGCCGGTGGCCGTGGGCGCGGCCGTCATGTGCGGTCTTCCCTCACGTGATCACAGGTGCGCAGCTCTCGCTGCGGCGGCAGCCATTCATCGTGTCGATCTCGTCGCTCGAGTTGGGGGGGCGATTCGCCAAGGCGCGGAAAGCTGGCGCCAGTTGACTCACACGGTCCTGCCAGGGCGTGTCGACCGCGAGTTTGCGCATGGGGAGCGCCTTCGATCCCGTCGGCGTCAATGAGGCGCAGCGCCAAGGCATGGATACCGTCCATAGTGAGGCCGGGAGCCAGCCCGTACGCGACGAGGCGGTGGAGAGACTGCAGGGTCTGGCGTCGAACGGCACCGGAAAAATCGCAGAGGTCACGACGAAGTGCAGGCAGGAGGGTGCCGTTGAGCCCCCTCCTGCCTGCCGCCCCGTGCACGGTCAGGAGTCGCTGATCCTCACATCAGCTCGCCGCCTCCCTGCCGCCAACGGGTATCACCGGCGACGTGCACGGTCTGAGCCCACCCGCGCCAACGGCGCCTGTCTCACCGGTTGTCGCGGCCCCGGTCGTACCGGTTCGAGTCGCGGTCGTGGTCGTACCGGTTCGAGTCGCGGTCGTTCCGGTCCCAGTCGTAGCGGTAGGACCTGTCGTGCTTCCAGCCGCAGTCCTCGTCATCCCAGTAGTAGAAGTGACCACGACGGTCGTACCGGACCGAGTCCGTGTGGCAGTCGCTGTGGTGTCGGGTGCGGTATCCGTCCCAGCGGTAGTCCGCCTCGGAGTGGTGTCGGTAGGCCACACGGTCCCCGCGGTAGTCGTCGGCCTTGACACTGACGGTCGGGCGCTGCACGTGCGCAGATTCAGGAACCGCGGCCGAGGCGGTGCCCCCGGCGCCGAGCACGGCTCCACCCGCGACCGCAGCGGAGGCGGCAGCGAGAGAAATGCGCTTCGTGAGCTTCCTCATGGTTAATCTCCTTCGTGTTGGCGTCGTCCGCAAACCCAGCGATTGCTTATGCGGGTAGTGCGGTGCGCCATCTATGTCGAAGCCGCAGCGGCGAGCAGCCCTTGTGAGGGCACAGCCGGCGGCCACCAGTCGAAACAGAGGCCGCCGATTCGGGCGGCACTCCTTCTGCGTTCCATACGTCGTATGGAAGTACAGTGATATCAGGGGTTGTCCGGAAATGTCCAACTCGGGGGTTCGCGGCGCTGAGGCGCAACTCACCGGATCTGGTTGTGGCCTGGGTGCGCCGGCCTGCTGAGCGGCCAAGACGTGGCTTGTGGCAGACCGACGGCCGTGCGGCCGTCGGGGCACTCTGCTGATGCCGTCCTCGGCCGGCGCGCCGAGGTCGACTCGTGAACACCAGAGCTGCTGCTCCTGCGGCCGTATGCGAACTGAAGGAATTGGTGTGACGCAGGTCACTTTGAGACAAGTTGACTCATAGTCGGTCTGTGAGTCAATCTGTCTCACATGGGGGTCGCGAAACGGATGATCTCGCGACTATCCGCAGATATCGCCAATACCACCGCATTCGCGCACAAGGTCTCTAATGGAGGAAACCATGACCGCTACGACCACGAAGAAGGCGGGCAAGGGCAACACCGACGGAGTCGTCTCCGAGCTGGCCACCTACTTCCACGTCAAGCCGGGACACGAGCAGGAGGTGGCGGCGGCCTGCCGGCGGATGTGCGAGGCGCTGCGGCAGGGCGACATGGCCGCCACCATCAAGACCGGTCTGCGTGACAGCCGCCACGTGGTCTTCGACAACGGCACGCGCCTGCTGTGGGCCACCACCTTCGAGACCGAGTGGGACCCCTACATCGACGACGCGTTCCTGACCGTCGGCTTCGAGCACTTCGTGGACTGGATGCAGCACACCACCGAGTGGGACACCAAGATCGCCCCGTGGATCGAGAAGTCCGGCGGCCTTGAGGCGCTCACGGGCGACAAGACGCGCGAGGGCTTCGAGGAGCACATCCTCGCGAACATGGCCGGCATGAAGCAGATCCTGCAGGACGGGCAGCAGCAGGCCGCCGCCTACTTCAACCCGGTCGGCTCCCTGACGATGCCGGAGATCGCCAAGGCCCACCGGATCAACGCCGCCTTCCAGGAGGTCCTGGACGACCCCGCCGCCGAGGAAGCCCTCCAGCACCCGGCCCTCAAACCCCTGCTCGCCCAGGCCGCCAGCTGACCCACACCCCGGAGGGGGCGCCACCCCCGCCCCCTCCGGGACCTTGACCGCCCCGCCTTGGCCCACTTCGGCCTGCCGCTCGGCCCGCGTGGCCACGTCGACCCCCTGCCCACCCTCCAGATCAGGGGCCTCGACCACGTGTGGGCCGCGGGCGACAACGCCCAGGTTCCCGACCTGGCCGCCGAAGAGGGCGCAGGGTGCCCGCCCGACGCGCAGCACGCCGTACGCCAGGCCCCCGTGCTCGCCGACAACGTGATCACGGCCCTGCGCGGCAGGCCGCCGAAGGAGTACCGGCACAAGAACCTGGACGCGGTGGCGGCCTCGGCCTCCACACGGGCGTCGCGATCCTCTCCAACAGGATCAAACTCAAGGGCCGTCCGGCGTGGTGGTTCCACCGCGTCTACCACGGCAGCCGTGTGCCGACGCTGAACCGCAAGATACGCGTGTTCGTGGACTGGATCCCGGCCTCCCTCCTGAAGCGGGAAGCCGTCGGCCTCATCGAACTGGGGCACCCGCGCGACCCGTTCACCGAGGCGGCCACGCCGTCCCACAGCCGTACCTGATCTCTCCGCCCGCCTTTTCCTTTCTCTTTCCGCCGTACCCCGTTCGCTGCCTGGAGGGCTGTCCCCATGTCCCAGAACGCCATCGCCGCCGCTCGCGGCGCCGAGACCGCACCTGAGAATGTGCCTGTCGAACCGTCACACCAGCGCCGCTGGTGGATCCTGGTGGTCATTTCCCTCGCCCAGCTGATGGGCGTCCTCGACGGCACCATCGTGAACATCGCTCTGCCGTCCGCCCAGCGCGACCTGGGCTTCTCGGACGCAGACCGGCAGTGGGTGGTCACCGCCTACGCGCTGGCCTTCGGCAGCCTGCTGCTGCTCGGCGGCCGGATCGCAGACCTTGTCGGGCGGAAGGTGACCTTCCTGGTGGGTCTGACCGGCTTCGCGGCCGCTTCCATACTGGGAGGCGCGGCGAACGGTTTCGGCATGCTCGTCACCGCGCGCGCGATCCAGGGCCTGTTCGCTGCCCTGCTGGCCCCGTCCGCGCTGTCGCTCCTGATGACCACCTTCACCGATCCGCGCGAGCGGGCGAAGGCCTTCACCGTCGCGGGTTCGGTCGCCGGTGCGGGTGGAGCCATCGGCCTGATCCTCGGCGGGGTGCTGACCGAGTACCTGGACTGGCGCTGGACCATGTACGTCAACGTGGTGTTCGCGGTGGTGGCGTTCGTCGGTGGCGCAGCCCTGCTGCACCGCACCCCGCGGGACACGTCCTCGAAGCTCGACGTCCCCGGCACCCTGCTGGTCTCCGCCGGCCTGTTCTGCCTGGTCTACGGTTTCTCGAACGCCGAGACGCAAGGCTGGGGTTCGGTGGCGACCTGGGGCATGCTGGCGGCCGGTGCCGTACTGGTGGCCCTCTTCGTCTGGCGGCAGAGCAGGGCGGCATATCCGCTGCTGCCCCTGCGGGTCCTGCTGGACCGTAACCGCGGCGCCTCCTTCGCCGCCCTCTTCGTCACTGGCGCGGGCATGTTCGGCGTGTTCCTGTTCCTGACCTACTACCTGCAGCAGAGCCTCGGTTACAGCGCCCTGAAGACCGGCTTCGCCTTCCTGCCCATGATCGTGGCATCGTCGTCTGCCTCCGCCGTGGCCAACAACGTCCTGGTGCCGCGCATAGGGCCCAAGCCGGTGGTACCACTGGGCATGGCCATTGCGGCCGCCGGCCTGGTCTGGATGACCACGCTGGACCTGAACAGCGGATACGTGACGCAGGTACTGCCACAGCTGGTGCTGGTCGGCGTCGGGCTGGGCACGGTCATCGCGCCCGCGATAAGCCTGGCCACCTCCGGCGTGGCCGCGGCCGACGCCGGAGCCGCGTCCGCCGCCGTCAACACCCTCCAGCAGGTCGGCGGGTCCATCGGCGTCGCCCTGCTCAGCACGATGGCCTCCGAAGCCGGCACCGACTACCTCTCAGACCGCAACCCCAAGGACCCCGGCGTCCTGGCCCAGGCCGGCCTCGAGGGCTACTCCACCGCCTACTGGTGGTCGGCGGCCATCTTCGTCATCGGCCTGGGCGTGACCGCCCTGCTCTACCGCCGTGGTGTGACCCAGCAGGACGAGAACGCCGCACCTGTCGTTCACATGTGACCAATGAACGGGTCTGAACTGAGAGGGGCGCAGGCCGTGCTGCAGTCGCCTGCTGCGACAGCTGCCGTGCACGAGGAATCAAAGAGGGAAGTGTCAGGGCACCTTTGACGGGGCAGCCCCGGGAGAGTCGTGCAGACTCTCTGTGGCTACCCCTTCCCTCCCTATGAGGCATAGTGTCTCATAGTAAACTGCAAGCCGTACTGTCTCACAGAAAGGAACAGAGAGGTGGAAGACAGAACCGATCCGCGTCTGTTGCGCAGTCGCGACGCCATGGTCTCGGCGGCCACCGCGTTGCTCACGGAAGGCGGGCTGGAGGCCGTAACACATCAAGCGGTTGCCACCCGTGCCGGCGTTGGCAGAGCCACCGTCTATCGGCACTGGCCCAACCTTCTCGACCTCCGCCTGGCCGCGCTGGAAGCCGGCATGCCGCCTCTGCCTCCGATGCCTGAGGAGCTTCGGGTCGCTTCGGGCGGCGATCCGCGAGCGGAGCTCGTTCACCGCCTGAGCGTGCTTGCCGAGCGGTGGGACGACGAGCAGGCCGGTGCCGTTCTTGCTGCGGTCCTCGGCGGCTCACGGCATGACGCAGGCATGCGCCGCCTCCGGGAGTCGCTGCTGGACCAGATCGCCGATGCCCTGCGTCCCGCTGTTGCCGCGGCCGTGGAACGCGGCCAGCTCCGGCCCGACGTCACCCCCGAGACCTTTGCCATGGCTACCGCGGGTCCCCTGTTCTTCGAGCGCTTTCTCGCCGGGAACCGCCTGGGGCGTGACACCGTGGACGCCGTCGTCGATGCCGCTATGCGGGGCTGGTCCTAGCGTCGTTGAGTCCCCGGCGTGGCTGGATGTCCGCCGTTCGGCCGGGGCTGATCAAGGTGGCAGTCCTTCACGTCCATGCAGAGCCGCGAGGGTCCTGTCACCTCTAGGTTGCCCGACGCTTCAGCAGCAGTCGGCCGAACCTGTCGGCACGAACCGATCGGCTCGCAGTCCGGTGCGGGTGCCCCCGATCCGATCACTGCACACCTTTGAAAACGATCCAGTGTGGCGCAGGTCACTTTGAGACAAGTTGACTCATAGTCGGTCTGTGAGTCAATCTGTCTCACATGGGGGTCGCGAAACGGATGATCTCGCGACTATCCGCAGATATCGCCAATACCACCGCATTCGCGCACAAGGTCTCTAATGGAGGAAACCATGACCGCTACGACCACGAAGAAGGCGGGCAAGGGCAACACCGACGGAGTCGTCTCCGAGCTGGCCACCTACTTCCACGTCAAGCCGGGACACGAGCAGGAGGTGGCGGCGGCCTGCCGGCGGATGTGCGAGGCGCTGCGGCAGGGCGACATGGCCGCCACCATCAAGACCGGTCTGCGTGACAGCCGCCACGTGGTCTTCGACAACGGCACGCGCCTGCTGTGGGCCACCACCTTCGAGACCGAGTGGGACCCCTACATCGACGACGCGTTCCTGACCGTCGGCTTCGAGCACTTCGTGGACTGGATGCAGCACACCACCGAGTGGGACACCAAGATCGCCCCGTGGATCGAGAAGTCCGGCGGCCTTGAGGCGCTCACGGGCGACAAGACGCGCGAGGGCTTCGAGGAGCACATCCTCGCGAACATGGCCGGCATGAAGCAGATCCTGCAGGACGGGCAGCAGCAGGCCGCCGCCTACTTCAACCCGGTCGGCTCCCTGACGATGCCGGAGATCGCCAAGGCCCACCGGATCAACGCCGCCTTCCAGGAGGTCCTGGACGACCCCGCCGCCGAGGAAGCCCTCCAGCACCCGGCCCTCAAACCCCTGCTCGCCCAGGCCGCCAGCTGACCCACACCCCGGAGAGGGCACCACCCCCGCCCCCTCCGGGAAGGGGCCCACTTCGGCCCCTCCACGACCCGCGTGGCGACTCCGTCCACGCAAGACAGTTCTGGAAGGCATCATGAGCATCGAGACGGGCAGCGCCCTGGAGCTCGACGACATCCAGGCCGCTGCTCTCCAGCCACGGCCGACCCCCTACGCGGGCTTCTACCTCGCCCTGCGCATCGACGACCGGCGGCAGGGGCGCGAGCTGCTGCGGCGACTCACCCCCGTCCTCGACTCGGTCGCCTCGTTCGACCCCGAGCGTCAGGTCTCGCTCGCGGTGGCCCTCAGCTTCCAGGGCCTGAAGGCTCTGGGGGTGCCCGAGGAGTCGCTGGCCACCTTCCCGGAGGAGTTCCGGGAGGGCATGGCCGCGCGGGCGGCCTACATCGGGGACGTCGGGGAAAGCGCGCCGGAGAACTGGGAGGGCCCGCTCGGTTCGAAGGACGTGCACCTCATCCTGGCCGGACTCGCCCCGGACGCCGCCCGCCTGGAGACGGTCCTCCTGCTGACCCGTGACGCCCTGCGTGACCTGCCCGGCGTCGTTGCCATCTGGCAGCAGGACGTACACGTCGGACCGGACGAGAAGGAACCGTTCGGTTTCCGGGACGGCATCGGTCAGCCGGCGATCGAGAGTACGGGCATCCCCGGCACCAATCCGTACGAAGAGCCGCTCAAGGCAGGCGAGTTCGTTCTCGGATACAAGAACGAGACCCACGGCATCGCACCTGTTCCGCAGCCCGAGGTGCTGGGGCGCAACGGAACGTACGTGGCCTTCCGCAAGCTGCACACGCGAGTGGCCGATTTCCGTCAGTACCTCCGCGACCGCGCCAAAGACCCCGCCGACGAGGAGCTGCTGGCGGCCAAGTTCGTCGGCCGCTGGCCCAGTGGCGCCCCGCTGGCGCTGACGCCGGACAAGGACGACCCGGAACTCGGCGCCGATCCCAAGCGCAACAACGCGTTCATGTACGGCGACGACCCGGAGGGCCTGAAGTGCCCGGTGGGCGCCCACGCCCGGCGGATGAACCCGCGGGACGCGGTCGTCACCGGTGAGGTGCGCCTGCACCGCATGATCAGGCGCGGTACGACCTATGGCCCGCCGCTGCCCAAGGGAGTGCTGGAGGACGACGGCGCCGACCGCGGCATCATGTTCGCCTTTGTCGGAGCGCACCTGGACCGGCAGTTCGAGTTCGTCCAGCGGCAGTGGGTGAACGACGGCAAGTTCATCGGGGCGCCCGCGGAAAAGGACCCGCTGATCGGCACGAACGACGACGGCGGGTTCACCGTCCCGCGCAAACCGATCCGACGCCGCTTCAAGGGACTGCCGCCGTTCGTCGTCAACCGGGGTGGCGAGTACTGCTTCATGCCCGGACTGTCGGCGCTGCGCTGGATCGCCGACCTCGACACCTGACATTTCCTACAAGCAACACGACAAGGAGCCTTCTCATGGCTGACCACTTCTCCGGGCCGCGTGCCATCGCCGACCCTGCGTCCGACATCTGCGACGTGTACGCCTTCCCGAGCCCGGAGCGGCCGGGGAACCTGGTGCTCGTCCTCAACGTGCTCCCGGCCTCGGCCCCTGACGCCCTGTTCTCCGACGCGATCACCCACCGTTTCCGCGTCCGGCCGATCACGTCCGTGAGCGAAGGCGCCGCTGCGGCGTTCAATGTCGGCGAGGACGAGTACGTCTTCGACTTCACCTTCGACGCCCCCCAGAAGGTCGGCGGCACGGACACCCTGGTGCAGGCGGGCACGTGCCAGGCGCCCGGCGGCCGGAAGGTCTCCTTCCAGGTCGGCAACGAGGTGCCCACCGAGGCCGAGGGACTGAAGATCTTCGCCGGGTCGCGGCTCGACCCGTTCTTCATCGATTTCGTGGGCGTGATCGCCACCGAGGCGACGGGGAAGCTGGCCTTCAGGTCTGATGCCAGCAACGTTCTGGAGGGCCTGAACGCGCTGAGCATCGTGCTCGAAATCGACGCCGCGGTGCTCGGCCCGGCCGCCGGTTCGCTGGTGGCGGTCGTCGGCGAGACCCTGACTTCCGGTGGTGGACGCCCGGTCCGGCTGGAGCGCATGGGCCGGCCGGAGATCAAGAACGTGATCATGTCGCCCAAGAAGTTCGACACCGTCAACAGCGATCTGGAGATCCGCGACCTCTTCAACGAGGAGGACGCCTTCAGCGTGCGGCCCGACTATGCGAGCTCCTACCGCGCACGGCTCAACGCCAACCTGGCCTTCTACGACGGCCTGGACGGCAAGACCGCCTGGCCGCTGGACGAGCAGGGTGCTCACCCGCTGACCGAACTGCTGCTGGCGGACTTCCTCGTCGTCGACCTGTCCAAGCCCTTCTCCGAGGACGGCTGTTTCGAGATCGAGACCGCCCTGCTCGCCGCCCGCCCGCACACGACCTGCGGTGGCCGCTCGCTCAACGACGACATCGTGGACACCCTCTACACGCTGCTGGTGGGCGGCATCGACGGCGAGCGCATCAGTGACGGTGTCGACCAGCCCACTCAGCTGGCCACGCGCAGCTTCCCCTACCTGAACGCTCCCAACCCGACCCCGCCGGACCTGGGTGCCCGCCTGGCCGCGCAGGCCCCTCCCGGGGAGGCAGCGGCATGACCGGGGCGGCTCTTGAGGTGCGCGAGCCGGTCACGACGAACGGCACCATCGCCGTAACGAATCTGCACGGGCAGATCGACGGCCTGGCCGTACGACTCAGCCGCACGGGTACCGGGGAGACGCCGGGGCCTGCGTTGGCGGTGGCGCAAGGGGCGGCCCTGATCGATCTCCTCAACCTCCGAGGCCACATCCTGGGCCGCGTCGCCGACTACGAGCGGGCCGCGGAACTCGCCGAACGGCTCGTGCACGTCGCACCCGAGGACGCCACGGCCCTGCTCGCCCGCGCCAGGACGCGGGCGACCCTGCACCGCTTCGCCGAGGCCGTCGCCGACCTCGGCGCGGCGGGCCGGAGCGGCGCGGACGAGGCCACACTGGACGCGGAACGAGCCGTCGTCCTGCAGGCCCTCGGCTGCTACGCGGATGCCATGGCCCTGATCCGCAAAGCGGCGCAGCGGCAGAGCGACTTCACGACGCTCGGCGCGCTCGCCGTACTCCAGGCAGAGCGCGGGGAAGTCACCGAGGCGGAGCGGCTGTTCGACGAGGCGCGGCGCCACTATCAGGGGACCTCGCCGTTTCCGCTCGCCCAGCTGGACTTCCGGCGCGGTGTGATGTGGCACCGCGAGGGAGATCTCGATGCGGCCCGCTCGTGCTACGAGGCCGCCCGGCGCCGGGTGCCCGACTACGCGCCGGCACTTGGCCACCTGGCCGAGGTCGAGGTGCTGCGCGGAGACCCTCAGGCCGCCATCGCCCTCCTGCGTCCCCTCACGCAGACCAGCGACGACCCCGAGTACGCCGCCCACCTCGCGGCCGCGTTGCACGCGGGCGGCAGCGTCCAGGAGGCGGACCAGTGGCGCGAGCGCGCGGCAGCCGGTTACGACGAACTGGTGCTGCGTCACCCGGAGGCTTACGCCGACCACGCGGCCGACTTCTGGCTCACCGTGGGGGCCTATGCCGAGCGGGGTCTCCAACTGGCGCTGCAGAACCTCGCATTCCGCCAGACAGCCCGAGCCCATGCCCTGTTCCAGCGCGCTGTCCTCGCGCAGAACCGGGATGCAGAGGCTGCCCCATAGCCGCCGGGCGGCGATGCCGGCGATATGGGGCACCGACGGGGTCGGCCGGACGGACCGGCATGCCGTTCGGCCGACCCCGCATCAGCCCGCCAGGGGCAAACGTGGCCCGGCCTCTTACCGGCTGATGCCCCCATCCCTCGACCCCTCGCAGTGCCCCTCACCCCTCTGTGGTCCCACGGACTGCTGTAGCACTCCACATCAGCAACCACTACTCGAGAAGGCCCCAAACCATGGACACCATGCTGGCAGGACGCGTCCACCTGGACACGAAGAAGTTCCTCGTGGAGGAGATCCCGATCCCCGAACCCGGACCGGGCGAAGTACTGATCGAAGTGAAGGCGGCCGGCGTGTGCCTCTCCGACCTCCACCTCATCGACGGAAGCATCTCGCCGCTGCACCTGAACTCCAACGTGCTCACCCTCGGACACGAGATCTCCGGTGTCATCCATACCCTGGGACCCGGCCTCAAGCGCGACCTGGCCGTCGGCACGCGGGTCGCCCTGCAGGCCGGACAGCCCTGCGGCCAGTGCGCTCGGTGCGTCAGGGGCGGCGTGTGCATAGAGTTCCGCGGCCGCGGCGTCGACTACGACGGTGGCTGGTCCCAGTACACGATCGCCCGTGAGGACACCGTCGTCCCCATCCCCGACGCACTTCCCTTCGACCAGGCGGCGATCATCCCGGACGCCGTGTCCACCTCGTACGCAGCCCTGGTCGAGACCGTGCAGGTGCGTTCCGCCCAGGCCGTGGGCATCTGGGGTGTCGGCGGGGTGGGTGCCCATGCCGTCCGGCTGGCCCGCATGATGGGTGCCGCGCCGATCATCGCCGTCGACCCGCTGCCCGGTGCGCGCGAGCGAGCCCTCGCGTTCGGCGCCGATGTCGCGCTCGACCCGACCGACCCCGGTTTCGCCGAAGCCGTGCTGCGGGCCACCGGCGGAGAGGGGCTGGACCACGCATTCGACTTCGCGGGCGTTCCCGCGGTCCGGGAACAGGCATCGCCCCTCCTGGGTGACCGCGGCGCGCTGGTCCTGGTGGGTATCACCATGGAGCCGCTGAAGATCTCGGAGCGGATGACCTTCAACCTGAAGAACAAGAAGGTGTTCGGACACTACGGATCCTCGTTCGACCACGTCTACGAACTCATCCGGCTGGCCTCCAGCGGCCGTCTCGACCTGGCCCCGTCCATCACCGACCACATCACCCTGGCCGACGCCCCCGAGGCGATCCACCGCCTGGAGCGCAAGATCGGCGATCCGATCCGCCTCATCCTCGTTCCCTGACGACGACCGAGCGCGTGGGCCGCCCCGGCGACAGAGTCGGCCCATCGCGCAACCAACACCCGCAACCGCCGCCCCGGACAGGCAGACCGACATGCGCGACTCACGCAACGCCACGGCACCCAGCCACAGCAGCAATCCGACCGGCCTGCCGGCAGCCACGGTGCGCACCCGCGTGACGGTCCCGCTCCGCTTCGGCGACGGCTCCGCGGTGACCGCCGACCTCGCCACCTTCCACCACCTCCCCGACGGCCAGGAACACGTGGCCGTCATTTTCGGCGAACCTGCCGCCGGGCGGCCCCCGCTGGTGCGCCTGCACTCCGAGTGCCTGACCGGCGACGTCTTCGGCTCGGCTCGCTGCGACTGCGGCCCCCAGCTGCGCGAGGCGGTCGAGCGCATCGCCGACCGCGGCGGCGTCCTGCTCTACCTCCGCCAGGAGGGCCGCGGTATCGGCCTCTACAACAAGCTCGACGCCTACGCCCTCCAGGACCAGGGCCTCGACACCTACGAGGCCAACGAGGCCCTCGGCCTCCCCGAGGACGCCCGCGAGTACACCGCCGCCGCGCAGATGCTCGCCGCTCTCGGCATCTCTGAGCTGGACCTGCTGTCCAACAACCCGGACAAGGCGGCCCAGCTGCGCACCCTGGGCCTTACGGTGACCCAGCACGTTCCCACGGGTGTCTTCACCACGTCGCACAACGTCCGCTACCTCCGTGCCAAGGTGGTCCGCACTCAGCACACACTGCCCCTGACGGAACTGACGGCGGGCTGACGGCCGATGCCCATCGGGTCGTGGCCCAGCCCTGTCGTCACCGCGATGCCGCGCGTGACCAGGCAGATGGGCCGCGTCGCCGAACAGGAAGACGCGTCCGCGGCGCCAGCGGTCGCGATGCGAACCCGGAAGCTGCACTCGGTAAGTCGTGGGCTCTCGCTGTCTCTACGCGGTCGCGACAGCTTCAGCCGCAGGTCGAGCAGATGGGTGAAGACCGCTCAGGAGCAATGTTCGCAATGACAAGTTCTCGAGCTGCCGTTGACCACGTGATGTGCCGGGGCATTTCGTGAGGGCCGCTCTCGGTAATGCGCGGGTCCCGGCCGGGCGATAGTGCGCCATGCGGAGAGTCGCCCGGCACGAAGCCCGGGTTCCGGCGCCGCGGCGACGTCATCACGAGCGACAGGTGAGTCGGCCCTTCGGGTAGCACCCTTCGACTTTCCATACAGTGTATGGTATTACTGAACGGGGGTTCCTCGCGATGTATGGAACCTCGGGGTGTCGCCGCGTCGGCAACCTCTCGCGCGCCGGTTGACGCAGTACAGAGCCGGCCGACGTGCAGGAGGGAGAGCGGCCGTCAACGTCCGACCACGCCCCAGCGCCCGGCCGCCGGCGTCGAGGTCAACGACCACCGCTGGGGCGGCGACCACGGGACCGTAGCGACCATCACCGCTGGGTCTGCGACGACTACCGCTTGGGACCACGGCGTCAGCTACCGGTGTGACGGCCGCCGCCGCTGGCGTCATGGTGGGGACCGCGGCGAGGCGAGCGACTGCAACCGCCCCAAGCTCATCGGGCGCGGGACCCTCCCCCGCGTGGCAGACCTTTCCGTAAGCGGGGCGGCTTCAGCCGCACCGATGGGTCTACTTGCATAGCATTTGCAGATGCCTACTTACTGCATCAGAACCGCGACCACAGACGACCTCGACGGGGCTCGGGCCGTGATGCTCGACACCGTCTACCGGGACTTCGGCACCGGGTATGTGCCCCGCTGGCACGGCGACATCATCGATCCGGAGCGCTTCTACCTGGCCCCGCCCCGGCACACGCTGCTGGTGGCCATAGATGGGCGGGGCGGGACGGTGGCTGCTACGGCCGCGCTGGACGCACGTGGTCCTGCCCATCCGCCGAACCCCCGCTGGCTGGCGGAGCGTTATCCGTCGGGCGAGACCGCTCAGCTGCGGCGGGTGTACGTGCGGCCCGAGCACCGGCGGCGCGGGCTGGCCCGGCGGCTGGTGGCCGAGCTGCTGGCATTCGCGAAGGCCGACGGCGGCTACCGGTCGGTCTACCTGCACACGTATCCGGACTCGCCCGGCGCGATGGACCTGTGGCGGTCGCTGGGAATGGTGGTGTGCGACGAGCGCGACGAAGTGCTCGGCGGCGGTAACGGGGTCGTCCACTTCGAGATCCCGACGACTTGACAGCCAAGCCTTCAAATGAAAATGATAATCACTTACTGGAGCAGATGCTCCCTTGATCGACACACCCGAAAGACAAGAACGCGAACCATGAGAACTCCCCGCCGTCGGCTGATGGCCGGCCTGCTGCTCACCCCGCTGCTCTCCCCGCTGCTCTCCGGCTGCTTCGCCTCCGGCGGCGGCTCGTCGTCCTCGGATTCGTCCGGCTCGGGCGAGGGCGGACGCCTGCGTGTGGCGCTGGCCTTCACGCCGACACAGAACTTCTCCCCGTACGGCTACGACGCCTTCCACCTGTCCCGGCTGGGTGTCGCCGAGGGGCTGACCCGGCTGGACGCCAACGGCACCGCGGTCCCTGCGCTCGCCGAGTCGTGGAACAGCGAGAAGGACGGCAGGAGTTGGCTGTTCACGCTGCGGCAGGCCAAGTTCCAGGACGACACCGAGGTCACCGCGAAGGCCGTCGCCTCCGCCCTCACCCACGCCGCCGCGGCCGAGCCGGCGCCCGCCGCCCTGTCAGGCGTGAAGCTGACCGCCCAGGCGGTGGGCGAGGACCAGGTCCGGGTCGGCACCGGCGAGGCCGACCCGGTGCTGCCGCTGCGGCTGTCGAACCCGAGCCTGGCGGTGTTCTCCCCGAAGGCGTACGGGAAGAAGGGCGCCGTGAACCCGGTCGGCACCGCCACCGGCCCCTTCGAACTCACCAAGATCACCGGCGATACGGCGGCCACCCTGGACCGCTTCGACGACTACTGGGGCGGCCGCGCCCAAGCCTCCGGCGTCGACGCGAGGTTCATCGTCGACGGCACCGCCCGCGCCAATGCCCTGCGCACCGGCCAGACGGACATCGCCGAGGCGATCCCCGTCGCGCAGATCGCCTCCCTGGACAAGGACACCGGCCACGAGACGAACACGCCCCGCAACGTCAGCCTGCACCTCAACACCAAGTCAGGCGTCTTCACCGACGCCGGCCTGCGCGCCGCCGCACGCAAGGCGATCGACACCTCCGTCATCGCCAAGGACGTGTACGAGGGGTATGCCGAACCCGGCCAGGGCATCTACGGCCCCGCCCTGACCTGGGCGGCCGGCAAGCAGGTCGAGCCGACCGGCCGGGCGACGGCCACCGACCCCCACGGCGAGAGCATCACCATCGCCACCTACACCAGCCGTCCCGAGCTGGCCGAGGTGGCGCAGGTGCTGCAACAGCAGCTTCAGAAGGCCGGGTTCAAGGTGAAACTGGAGGTGCGCGACTACGCACGCCTGGAAGCCGACCTGCTGGCCGGAAAGTTCGACGCCGCCGTCGCAGCCCGCAACATGATGCTCGACACCGGCGATCCCGTCTCCGTCCTGACCAGCGACTACACCTGCGACGGCACCTACAACCTGTCGCTGCTGTGCGACAAGAACGTCGACAAGGCCGCCGCCGAGGCCCAGGCCCTCTCCGACACCGCCAAGCGGCAGGACGCCGCCATGAAGGCGGAGGCGGCGATCCTCCGCACCGACGCGGTGATCCCCCTTGCCCACCTGAACGCCGTCACCGGCATCGGCGCGTCGGTGAAGGGCACGCTGCTCGACCCGTACGAGCGGAAGTTCATCGGAACAGGGACCCGGCGCTGAACCGCATATCCGGCCGCCCCCGCGGCCACTCCGCCCTGCCCGCCGCCCTGCGCGCTCTCGCGCGGGGCGGTGGCCTCACGCTGCTGTGGCGAGCCGCGCTCGCCGCCGCCCTGCTGTGCGGGATCGGCCTACTGCCATGGCTGTCGCGCACCGATCCCGCGCTGACCGTGCTGAAGGCACGGTCAGCGGAGAGAGATCCAACCCCTGAGGTGCTGCGGGCCGTACGAGACGAACTCGGCCTGGACGACGGTCCGCTGCGGCTGCTCGGTGGCTGGCTCGGCGGGCTTCTGCACGGGGATGCGGGCCGGTCCTGGGTCTCCGGCAGCGAGGTGCTGCCGTCCGCCGCGCAGGCCCTCGGAGTCTCTCTGCTGCTGATGGCCGGGGCCCTCACCGTGGCCGTGTGCACGGCCGGGGCCGTGTGCGCCCGCACGCTGTGGCTGGGCTCGCGGCGCCAACTCGGCGAACAGGGGCCGGGCGGCACGGGGTCGGCGGTACTGGCCGCGCTTCCCGAGTTCCTCGTCGCCTCCGCGCTGGCCTCGGTCATCGGCGTGCAACTCGGGTGGCTGCCCGCCCTCGGCTGGTACGGGCCGCAGTGGATGATCCTGCCCTCCCTCGGCCTTGGCCTGCCCGTCGGCGCGGTCCTCGGGCGGATGCTGGACGACCTGCTGCCCGCCGCGTTCGCCGAGCCGTGGACGCTGGCCAGCGCCGCCCGTGGCATACCGCCCAAGTCCGTGGCCCGCCAGGCACTGCGGCGCTGCGTGCCCGGACTGCTGCCCAATCTGGGCCTGTTCGTGGTCGGCCTGACCGGCGGAGCCGTCGCCGTGGAGCAGATCTTCGACATCCCTGGCCTCGGCCGGCTCACCCTGCGCGCCGCCCTCGCACAGGACCTGCCTGTCCTCCAAACCGGCACACTCGCCCTCGCCCTGCTCGCGGCAGCCGCCGGCGCCCTGGCCCGGGGCTCGGCCCGCCTGCTGATCGGGCCCGCGCTACGCGACGGCGCGCTGCACTCCCTGAACCCGCCCGCCCCGCCCGCGCGCGGAATCCTGCCCCTGCTGTACGGGGCGCTGCTTCTCGCCGTCATCGGCTGGGGTCTGCCACGCGACCCGCTCGCGCTGGACACCGTAGCCCGCCTCCAGGCCCCTTCCTGGTCGCACCCGTTCGGCACCGACGCCCTCGGCCGCGACCTCCTGGCGCGCGTCGCCCATGGGGCCCTGAACACCCTCAGCATCGCCCTCGCGGTGAGCGCCGCCGCTCTGGTCATGGGCGTGCTGCTGGGCCTACTGCCCCGGCTGTCCGGCCCGCTGGTGGACACAGTCAACGCCGTACCGCCCGTCCTGGCGGGCCTGCTCGTCACCGGCATCGCCGACAGTGGACCCTGGACCCCCGCGATCGCCGTAGCCGCCGTCGCCTGGTCCCCGCTGGCCACCCACACCTCCGCCCTCCTCCAGCAAGAACGCGCCACTACCCACCTGACCGCCACCCGCGCCCTGGGCGCCGGAGAGTGGTACCTGCTCACCCACGACCTGCTCCCGGCCGTCCTGCCACGCGTTGTCCGCCTCGCCCTGCTCCGACTGCCCGGCATCGCCCTGTCCCTGGCCGCCCTCGGCTTCCTCGGCCTGGGCGCCCAGCCGCCCTCTCCCGAGTGGGGCCTGCTCCTCGCCGAGAACCAGCCGTACGCCGAACGCGCCCCCTGGGCGATCCTCGCCCCGGCCGCCGTCCTCGCCCTGCTCGGCGCGCTCGCCGTGACGGCGGCGGGAGGCATGCGTCTGCCTCGGCGACGGAAGCGGCCCGGGGCTCGCCCCGGCGCCCCCGCCGAGCAAGTCCCGCCCGCGCCGGAGTCGGCGGGCCCGGAGACACGCCTGTACCCCGTATCCGCCTCACCGATCTCCCGGGCAGAAACCCCATGACGGACCTCATTTCCCGTGTCCTGCCCCGCCGAACCGTCCAGACACCGAAGTCGCGGGCACCGAAGTCCCCACGCGAGCGGATCTGGAAGCACCTGTCACCGCTGCTGCGGCTGCTGATCCTGACGCAGCTCGCCTTCAACATCGGCTTCTACGCCGTCCTGCCATTCCTCGCCGAGCACCTCGGCACCGCGATCGGCATGGCGGGCTGGCTGGTCGGGTTCGTCCTCGGCCTGCGCACCTTCAGCCAGCAGGGCCTCTTCGTCGTCGGCGGCTGGCTCGTGGACCGCTACGGGGTACGCCCGGTCGTCCTGGCCGGCTGTGTGCTGCGGATCGCCGGGTTCGCCTGGCTGGGATATGCGGAGCAGACATGGGCGGTGATCGGCGCGGTGCTGGCCATCGGCTTCGCCGCCGCACTGTTCTCCCCGGCGGTGGAGTCCGAAGTGGCCAGACAAGCAGTGGTCTGGGAGCAAGAGGGCCACGGCGCGAGGACCCGCGTCCTGGCCCTGTTCTCCGCGGCGGGCCAGGCCGGCGCGTTCGTCGGCCCGCTGCTCGGCGGCCTGCTGCTCGCCGTGGACTTCCGCACCGCCTGCCTCGCCGGGGCAGCTGTCTTCGTCCTCGTGCTGGCCGGGCACGCGTGGCTGATGCCGCAGCACATTCCCGGCCGGGTCCGCACCCGGCAGCGGGGCGGGGTCCGCGCGCTGCTGCGCAACCGCGGCTTCCTCGCCGTGTGCTGCGCATACGGCAGCTACCTGCTCGCCTACAACCAGCTCTACCTGACCCTGCCGGACGAGGTGCAGCGCGCGGCAGGCTCCCAGGCGCCCCTGCCCTGGCTGTTCGCGCTGTCCTCCCTGCTGGTCGTCTTCGCCCAACTCCCGGTCACTCGCTGGGCGGGCGACTGGCTCGACCTGCGCCGTTCCATGGCCGCTGGGCTGCTGCTCGTCGCGGCCGGTTTCGCGGTCGTCGCCGCCGCGCGCCCCGCCGACTGGACGGGCATCACCGGGCTCCTGCCCGCTGCCGGTTACGTCGTGCTGCTCACTCTCGGTCAGATGCTGGTCGTCCCGGCCGCCCGCGCCTGGGTGCCCGACCTCGCCGATGACGGCCGCATCGGCCTCTACACCGGCGCGCTGTCCTCGGTCTCCGGCCTGATCGTCCTCATCGGCAGCTCAGCCATCGGGTCGCTGCTCGACCTGGGCCTCCCGGCCGCCGTGCCCTGGCTGGTCCTCGCCGCCGTACCAGCCCTGACGGTGGCCCTGCTGCCCCACCGCCCGGAAAGGGCCGAGCGGGCCGAGGGAGCGGACCCGGCATGATGACGGCGTCACGGCCGGTTACCGGCCGGCGGTGCCCTTCGACGGCCTGAATGACACTCACGCCGCCCAGGCCGTCGTCGGCCACGAACACCGCCGGGAGCTGACGGAGCTGCGCAAGGAACTGTCGGCCCTGGCCACCGGCGACGACGCAGCAAGGGCACGCAGCCCCCACGCTGCTGCCGTTCGTGGCCGCGCTGCCGCTGTCCTCACCTGATGCCCAGCTCCTCGCGGTGACCGTGGCCATCCGGGCAGCCCGGGGCGGCGTCGGCGACATCACCGGCATCGACCTGCAGTCCTAGTACTCCAGCAGTACTTCGTGGCTTGACCTGGGGAAGCGTCGAGCGGTGGGAGTGTAGCGGGCAGGATGCCGTCACGGACGGCTTCTGCTC
>NZ_JBSFDW010000045.1:0-64080 GCF_053594115.1 Streptomyces sp. NPDC001970
CATCGACCGGACCACCTACAAGGCCACCATCAGCATCACCATGCTCACGGACACCTCTTGACACACCCGACTCCGCCCTAACTGAACGGCGTTGGTGCTAGAGGTCCAGGACGAGGCGTCCGCTCGTGCACCGGGAGACGCAGATCAGCATCGAGCCGTCCCGTTCCGGGTCCGTGAGCAGGTGGTCGCGGTGGTCGATCCCGCCCTCCAGGACCCGCTGTTGGCAGGTGCCGCAGAAGCCCTGCTCGCAGGAGTACGGGACGTTCGGCAGCTCGTCGCGTACGGCGGCGAGTACCGAACGGTCCGCGGGGACCGTGAGCGTACGGCCGGAGCGGTGCAGTTCGACCTCGAAGGCGCCGCCGGGCGCCGTGGCCGCCGCCGTGAACCGCTCCAGATGAAGCTCGCGGCCCTCGGGCAGGGCCGCGGCGACCGCGTCCATCAGGCCCTGCGGGCCACAGCAGTAGACCACCGTCCCCGCGGGGAGACCGGCCAGGAACGCGAGGTCCGGCGGGCCGAACGTGGTTTCCGCGCCCAGCTTCTCGGCCTCGTCGAGGTACGGCATGGTGGTCCGGTCGCGCCCGCAGTACACCAGCCGCCGGCCGGCGACGCCCGCCGCGTGCAGCGCCCGCACCATCGGCAGGATCGGAGTGATCCCGATGCCGCCCGCGACGAACACGTACGACACGGCCTGCATCAGCGGGAATCGGTTGCGCGGCCCGCGGATCTCGATCTCCGTGCCCTCGTGCAGCTGTTCACGGACTTCGAGCGAGCCGCCGCGGCCGTCCTCGATGACGCGGGTCGCGACCGTGTACGTGTCGCGTTCGGCCGGGTCGCCGCAGAGCGAGTACTGCCGTACGAGACCGGAGGGCAGCACGAGGTCGACATGCGCGCCGGGTTCCCAGGACGGCAGGTCCTGGCCTTCGAGCCGGAGCTGGACGACGCCTTCGGCGGGGGAGGTGCGTTCGGTGACCAGGACGCGGTGCGAGGACACGCGGCGGCGCCCCTGACCTGACGTCGGCCTCTCCAGTGCGGGCATGGGCCACAGCGGGGACGCCTCGATACGGCGGCGAACGGCCCGCCGGGCGAGCAGCGCGGCCCCGGCGACGAGGACGACGGTACGCAGCCGGGGCATGTCAGCGGCCTCCGTTCGCGCCGGGCGACGAGGCCAGATAGGCGACGGCCTGGGCGGTACTGCCCTCCTGGCTGGGATGGTACGCACGGCTCAGATAACGTGGGATCGAGCGCAGCATGTCCGGTGTGGACGGGAGCACGCCGCGGTTTCCCGCGCGGTAGAAGTCCCGGAAGCCCGCTTTGCCCTCGACGAGGGTCGGATCGTTCTCCATGAAGAAACGGGCGCCGCGCTGCCAGAGGAAGACGAGCGCCGAGAACGCCGTCGCCCATGTCCGCACCCGGCGCCGGTAGCTGCCGTCGACATGCATGAAGAGGTCGAAGGCGACCGAGCGGTGCTCGACCTCCTCGGCGCCGTGCCAGCGCAGCAGGTCCAGCATCATCGGATCGGCGCCGCGCCGGTCCAGCTCCTCGGCGTTGAGGACCCAGTCGCCGAGGAACGCCGTGTAGTGCTCGATCGCGGCGATCAGCGCGACGCGCTCCTTGAGCCACCATGCGCGCGGCCTGCCGGGCGGGAGGGTCCGGTCGCCGAGCAGCTTCTCGAAGAGCCAGTCGACCTGTGCGGTGTAGGGGGTCGGGTCGAGCCCCAGTTCCCTGAGGTGCGGCAGCACGTCGTCGTGGGCCTGTGAGTGCACGGCCTCCTGGCCGATGAAGCCGATGACGTCCTCGCGCAGCCGGTCGTCGCGGATGTGCGGCAGGACCTGCTTGTAGACGTGGACGAACCAGCGTTCGCCGGCGGGGAGCAGCAGGTGCAGCACATTGATGGTGTGGGTGGCGAAGGGGTCTCCGGGGACCCAGTGGAGCGGGGTCTCCTCCCAGGCGAAGGAGACCTTGCGGGCCTTGAGCGGCGTGCGTTCCGACGCCACCGCGGCCGGTGCCGGCTTCGTATTAGACATGGCGTCAATGTACTGACGGGTACGCCGCCCGAACAGAGGCGTGCAGCGAGGAGTTGGGCCGGTGCGTGCGCAGTCGTTCTGCGGGGCCTCGTCGCCGGCTCCGCCTCCTCGTTGCCGGTCCACTGACCTCGGCCTACTGTCCTCGGCCATGACCGAGACCTCGTATCTGCACGCCACACGGACGTCCTACGACACCGTCGCCGTCGACTACGCCCGGCTCCTCGGAACCGAGCTCGGCAAGCGCCCGCCGGACCGCGCCGTGCTCCCGCGTTCGCCGAGGTCGTACGGGCCGACGGGGCCGGGCCGGTCGGCGATCTCGGCCGCGGCCCCGGCCGGGTGACGGCCCATCTGGCCTCGCTCGGGCTGGACGCCTTCGGCATCGACCTGAGCCGCACGCGCCCCTGTGCCCACCCGGGGATCAGCGCAGCGCGCCCGCCCGCGTGCCGTCCGCGAGGGTGCCGTGCAGCTCCGCGCGTGCGCCCTGCGCGGCCCGTACGGCGAGGAGGTTGCCCTCGGCGCTGCTGCGCACCCCGCCGGAGGTGGCCAGTGACCTGAACCGGTCGCTGCCCGCGGCAAGGACGTACCACTGGCCCGCCCGCGACTTCCACAGGACGCCGGCCAGCACCCGGGGATCGCGCGGTCCGCAGGCCGGGGAGCCCTCGGAGCGGGCCGCGACCGCGGCCGGGGCGTCGGCAGCCCTGCGCGTCGTCGGGGCCTGGAACTGGGCGAAGGCGCGGCTTCCCGTGCCGCGCCAGGTCTCCGCGCGGGTGCACAGCCAGGCGGCGGTGCCGTTCGCCTCGGGGAGGGGCTGACGCGCGTACTCCCAGGAGTTGACCGCGCGGATCCCGTGCGAGCGCACCGCGGGCAGCAGACAGGCCGTGCGCGACCAGGCCCTCCGGGCCGCGTCGGTCGACACATCGGCGGGTGCTGCCGGCGGACCCCAGGTCAGCCGGGCCGGGGCGAGCTCGCCGAGATCGGTCACCAGCCGCCGCTCGACGGAACCGGAGCCGGTTCCGTCCTGCAGCTCCAGCGCCTCCCACGATCGGCAGCCGCGGTCCTGGACCGGGCTCGGCAGCGGGTCGGTCACCCCGTGCGCGTCCCGACCCAGCGGCCGCGCGACCCCGGCCGGGTCGAGCAGGTCGCGCACCGCGGTCCCGGTCACCCAAGGGGCCGTCAGATACCGGACGCCGCCCTGCCACCGTCCCACCACCAGCGCCCCCGAGGACGCCGCGTCCGCCCCGTCGACCCGGGCGAAGTCGAGCGCCGCGCCGCCGGTCGTCCCGTCGCCGGGTTCGGCGTACCGCACGACCCTCAGCCCGTCGTGGAACAGCACCACCCGCGCCTGGTCGACCACCCCCGCGAACAGCAGTTGCGGGGCACCCATCGGAGGCCCTGGCGGGGTGCCGAGCGTGGCCGACGTCTGCACCCGGCTGCTCGGCCGGGCCCAGACGGCGAGCGCGCGCCGCAGCAGCGCGCGGTCGCCGGTCAGCGTCCCGCGCGTCGGCCACACCGAGAAGTCGGTCCGGGCGGAACTCCGCCAGGCCACGGGTGCGATGCGGCCCAGCCGGTCCGGGTCGAGGGCCGCCTCGGACGCCGGGTTCCGGGCGTACAGCGGTGCGGCCGCGCCGTCGGGACCCCAGCCCTCGCCGGGCAGACCCAGCAGCGTGCCGCACACCAGTACGGCCGCGGCCGCGGCGAGCGCCGCCCTGGCGTGCTGACGTCGGCGCATGAGATCCGTGGGCCGGGCCTGCAGGGAGCAGGGGTCGAACTCGGGCGAGTCCAGCAGCGCATACGGCGCCTCGACGCCGTCCGCCTCCGCGAGAGCCGCGTGCGGGTCACCGATCCCGGCGTCGGCGAGGATGTGCCGTACCTCCACATCGGGCAGCCGTTCCAGGCCTCGCAGCACGAACGCGGCCCTGGCCGGGCCGGAGAGCCCGGACAGCCGCTGGTCCAGGGCGAGTTCGTCAGCACCGCCCGAGCGGGGGAACAGCCTGAGCCCCCACACCTGGGGCAGCAACGGCGGGAACTGCGCCCGCTTGGGCCAGGCCCGGCGCCTGAGCGGAAGCCCCGCCTCCAGGGCCTGCCGCAACACGCGACGGCGGACGAACAGATAGCCGGGCGCGGCGACGCCGGCGCGGGCCGGGAGACCCACGCGTGACGGGACTTCCTCGCGAGGCACGGGCACGTGTCCATGCACATGCGTGGCCTCCGCCCCCACGGCCGCTTCGGCGGCGCGTGTCCGTCCGCGGGGCAGTGAGCGCTGGACGACGGAGTGCGCGGTGAGCACCCGCCGATTGCGGCCGAGCGAGGGCGGCAGGACGAGATACGCGATCCGCACGAGACGCGGATAGTGCTCGACGAGCGCGGCCTCGGCCTGCTCGACATCAAGGGCGGCGGGGGCGAGTTCCTGGGTGCTCACGTTCAGCAGAACGAGGGAATCGTCCGATAGTCACCAGCCGTTACCGGGTCGTCGTCAGCCGCTCCCGGATGCGCTCCGCCATCTCGTCGGGCACGCCGAGCCCTTCCCGTACGTACCGCTCCATCGACCCATGGCGCCGGGACACCTCGTCGAAGGCCGCCGCCAGATAGTCCCGCGTCACCCCGACGACCGCCAGCGCGATGTCCGGGTCGCCGCCCTGCGCGGTGAAGCCCTCCACGAGCGGCGCGAAGGCCTGGCGCACCGCCGGGTTCACCGACAGGTACTCCGCCTCGATCGCCGCCGCGTCGGCCCCGAGCAGACTCAGCACGACCGTCGTCGCCCAGCCGGTGCGGTCCTTTCCCGCCGTGCAGTGGAACAGCACGGTGCCCGACTCCGGGTCGGCCAGCTCCTTGAGGAACGCCCCGTACCCACGGCGGGCCGACTCCGTCGACACCAGCGCCCGGTAGGTGTCCGCGAACACCGTGTGTGTCCGGCCTCCGCCCAGCTCCCGTTCGGCGGCCGCGGGGTCGCGGAGCACGTCCCGCAGCCGTGCGGCCGCGGGCAGCGCTCCCGAGGCGAGGAAGTCCGCGAGCACGTCGGCGAGCAGCAGCCGTCCGTCCGGCGGCACATGATCGGGCCGCGCCCGGCGCTCCCCCCGCGTCCGGAAGTCGACGACGGTACGGATCCCCAGCGCCGCCACGGCCGGATCCGCCACCGGGTCGAGCCGGTCCAGCGGCCCCGACCTCAGCAGCAGCCCCGACCGCACGACCCGCCCACCGGCCAGCGGCGTGGAGCCGAGATCGCGGAGGTTGACGACGGTGGCGGCGGGGATCGCGGTCATGGGACTGACTCCAGCGGTCGTTTTCTACCGGTTCCTCCGGAACGGTAATCGACGGGTGCGCGAAGACTCGTGGGGCCTCGTTGCAGCCGTGGAGGGCGAGGACGTCGATCAGCCGTTCCCAGCGCGGCCGGTCGGCGTACGGGGCGGTGCAGCCGTCGTGGGTGTCGTTGAGGACGAACCGGTGAGGGACGGTGGCTTCGCGCTCCAGGCTGCGGTCGGGGGCCGGCAGCACGAGCGGAAGATCCAGCTGGGTGCCGGACCAGGAGACATGGGCTCCGTACATGTAGGTGAGGTACCAGTGGACGCCGGTGAGGAGGACGGCCGGACCGGTGCCCTCGACCTCGATGCGCCCGGCGGTGCCGGACACACGGAAGCGCTCGGTACCGGTTTCGCCGGGGACCGTCGTGAGGCGGAACTGTTCCGCGTGCCGGGGGAGCAGCCGCCGCAGCGCACTGCGGGCCGCAGCCGCACCCGTTCCTGGTCGCGCGATGGCGCTCATCGAGGCTCCCGAAGCGGGGGGTGCGAACACGGCACCCACTCCGACGGCCACCCGCGGCGCCCAACAGCGAACGTCCCGACAGCGCGACCGTCGGTGCCCCTCCATGTTGCCCAAGAGGCCACAGGTGCGTGTGGGAGCGCACGTTACCCGGCGTTCGCCAGCGCACCAGGGCGCCGAGCGGGCACGATGGCCAGATGCGTACGGAACGACGGCGAATCACCACCCCGATAGCCCTGGCCGCGCTGGCCCTGACGGCCGGCGCGGCCCTCACCGCATGCGGCGCGGACGACGAAAAGGCCCCCGATGCGCCGAAGACGGCGACGGGGACCCTGGAGCAGCTGGCCGCTCGGGCCACCTGCGAGCCGAACATCCAGACGGACGCCAAGGAGCTGCGGCAGGCCAACTGCACGACGGACGACGGGACGTACGTGCTGGCCACCTTCGCGACCGACCGCGGCCAGCGCGAATGGATCAACGAGGCCAAGGACTACGGCGGCTCGTATCTCGTCGGCAGGAAGTGGGTCGCGGTCGGCGACGCGAAGGTGGTCGCAGCGCTGCGCGGCCGGCTCGGCGGGACCGTGGAGACCGGTTCGTCGCACGACCAGCACTCGGGGAGTAGTGGTGGTGGTGGGGAGAGCGACGGGGGCCACTCCGGCCATCACTGAGCAGGCCGCGCAGGTCTGAGGGACGTGGGGGGAGAGGAGACGCCGAACCCCCGGGCTCAGCCAGGGAGCCGGGGGTTCGGCGCCGGCTCGGTCAGCGGCACCTACGGCCGTCGTTGATGCACGTGACGACCCTGTTCATCAGACGCTGGTCGAAGACGTTGATGAAGTCGCCGTGGTCCGTGATCGGCTTGTGCAGCTGCTCCGGGAAGGAGTCGACAGCAAACACGCTGGGGTTGTCCCCGCCGAAGGCGGGCGGCGGAACGTCGTAGACGATCCGCTGGACCAGCTGCGGAATGGCCCTGAAACCGTTCTGGCAGCGACCGTTGGCATCCGCGAACGCGACATGGGTGCGGTGGTTCGCACTGTCGGTGTTCTGACCGTCCCAGCAGCTCTGGAACTTGAATGTGCGCACCACCTGGCTGCCCTCGGGGCAGATCGGGTACTTGTCCTTCAGCTGCCGGTCCTCGAATCCCGTGCAGCTCCAGGACGCATTCGCATTGGCGTCTCCGTTGGTGAACGACTTGGCGTCACCCGTGATGATCCGAAGGAAGCGCGGCATGGCCGTGACCTTGCTGACGGGACTTCCCACGAAATTCAGCGTGACCTGGGCCGGAGTCTGGATCTCTCCTACGTTCTGGTCCTTGCCGCCGCCGTCGGCGTTCGCGTCGTTCTCGTCCTGACCGTTCTGCACACGCAGCACGGGCCAGTAATAAGTCGACTTGTCGCCCTGGTTGCGGCAGGTGGTGTTGCCATTGGCGAGGTCGTCGTCGCTTGCGAAGGCGTCATTCGCCTGGTTGCCGACGTAGTCGTGCATATGGTGTGCACCATTGCTCACGCCGGGCGCGACGATGACATTGTCCGGATTGAACTTGCCGTTCTGGTTCCGTCCGCAGTCGGTGGTGAAGGTGCCTCGGGAGGCGCCCCGCCGCTTGCGGGGGTTCTGGACATTCGGCTCGACGGACTGGATGTCGACGAAGTCGGCCTCCTCGGGGCCGTTGCCCGCCTGCCCGCCGTTGCCCTGGTCATCGCCCTGGTCGCCGCCGTCCTGGCCCTGGTCACCGCCCTGGTCCTGGCCGCCGTCCTGACCTTGTCCCTGGTCCTGGCCGTCGCCCTGGCCCTGACCGCCGTCGTTCCCGGCGCCGCCGTTGTCGTCGGCGCGCAGGGTGCAAGGGGCCAGCTTTTCGAGGCCCTGCGGTTTGTCGGCCTCCTGGTCGATGAGTGCGACGATCCGCTGGATGATCACCAGCCGCTCATTTCTCAGCGGCGCCAGAATCTGCTGCTCGCCGAAGGCGGGATCGCTCTCGATCCGCTCCTTGTTCTCGGCGAACCGCTGATAGGCGGTGGTGATCTGGGTGTCAAGTGTGGCCAGTTCACGGTCGACCGACCCGCGTACCCCTTGGGGCACTTCGGGAAGTTCATTGCCGACGTCGGGGCAGTCGATGGTCGACATGGACTGGCCGGCATTCTTGGTCTGGGCCGGACGTTGACCGGTCCAGCCCCAGCCCTCACCCGCGGATGCGTAGTAATTGACCGCCACCAGCCCACCCCCGCCCAGAATCAGGGCAGCCGAGGCGGCGATCGCCCGGTGTGCCAGCGTAGAGCGTTTGCGTGATGTGCGTCCCATGGAACTCCAATCCCGGGGGGGCGTAGCGCCGTTCCATACGGGCGCAGTCGGCGGCCTGTTCAACCGGAGCTGGAATTCGTAGAAATCTCCATTCGCAAACCGGACGGAATGAGTGACACCGCACGAGACCGTACGAGCCGCGTGAGAACGCTCGATTACCGGTCGAGGTGGGCCAGTACGGCCGGCACCCCGCGGTTGTCGTCGTCCGACGGCGGAAGCCCCGGCTCCGTGAAGATGTTCGACGTGTGCTTGGCCACCGGCCGTTCGGTGACGACGAGTTGGGCGGCGATCGCGGCGTTCGACCTGCCCTGTGCCGTCAGCTCCAGCACCTCGGTCCCACGCGGCGTCAGACTCCGTGCGGCTTGTCCTCGGCGTGCCGGGTCGGCAGCTGCGAGATCACCTGCGGGTCCATCGCCGTTCCGCCCGCCGCCACCCGGCGCACCGCATCGACGAACTGCTCGGCCTCGAACACCCGGTCCGTGAGCAGGTACCCCACCTCGTCGCCGTCGCCGTCGCCGTCGCCGTCGCCGTCCGCCGGCAGCTCACGTGCGGCCGGCAACACACCGCCAGGACACCGGCCGGAGTCGGGGCACCGCCAGGACACCGGCCGGAGTCGGGGCGCCGTCAGGACATCGGCCGGAGTCGGGGCGCCGTCAGGACATCGGCCGGAGTCGGGGCGCCGTCAGGACATCGGCCGGAGTCGGGGCGCCGTCAGGAGTCGGGAAGCAGCGCCGACTCCTGTTCGGGGGAGAGGCCCGCGGGGCTGCGGACCGCGCGCAGCGGGGGCTCGCCGTCGAGGGAGCGGAGCCAGGCCCAGGTGTCCGCGACCGTCTCCGCGACCGGCCGGCAGCGCAGGCCCGCGGCCAGCGCCTTCGACACGTCCGCGCGATGCATGGCGTCGTGCGACTCGCCCCGGGGGATCCAGATGGGCAGGTCCGTCCACGGCTCGACTCCGGCCGCGGCGATCGTCGCCTCGTCGAGCGGGCGCAGTTCCGCGTCCGCACCGGTCACGCGGACGCACTCGTCGAGCAGTTCGCCCATGGTCGTGTGCCCGGGCGGGCTCACGAGGTTGTACGCGCCGGACAGCCCCTTCTCCGACGCGTCGAGGAGCCATTCCGCAAGATCGCGTGCGTCGATGTACTGCAGTGGCAGATCCCGCGGCCCGGGAGCCGGGACCGGGCCGCCCCTGGCCACCCGATTCAGCCACCAGGGCAGTCGGCCCACGTTCTCCCAGGGGCCGAGGATCAGCCCGGCCCGCGCCAGCAGCGAGCGGTCCTCGCCGAAGGCCGCGACCGCGGCCAGCTCGCCGCCCCGCTTGTCGTGGGCGTAGTCGGTTGACTCGGCATCGGCCGCGGCGCCTTCGACCAGGGGCCCGTCCTCGTCCAGCCCGGGGGCCATCGGCCAGGCGTGGACCGAGCGGCTGGACACGTACACATAGCGGCCCGCGCGGTCCGCGAGCAGCCGCGCCGCCTCCAGTACGGCGGAGGGAGCGGACGACCAGGTGTCGACCACGACGTCCCAGTCGCCCTCCGCGTCTTCCAGTGCCGTCAGCCCACCGGGTGCGGTGCGGTCGCCGTGCAGCACGGACACACCCTCCGGGGCCTCGTGCTGTCCACGGTGGAACACGGTCACCTGCCAGTCGCGTGCGAGCGCAGCGTCGACGACCGCCCGCCCCACGAACTCCGTCCCGCCCAGAATCAGAAGTCTCATGATCCGGACTCTGCCGTGTCGCGGCCCCGGCGGCAGCACATTCCGCTCCCGGGCGAATCCGCTTCCAGGGAAATCGGCCTGCGCACCCGTCTGCCGAACCCGACGGTCGAGATGGCACTATGTCCGGGCCATGACGAATACCCGGTCGCCGATGCGCGCCCTGCGAGCCGCACTCTTCGCGGCGGTGTGCACCACGCTGGCCGCGGTGGGGCATTCGTCCATATCTGGGCATGACCTTCCGGTCACGGTGCTCCTCCTGGCGTTCGCGGTGACCGGAGGCGTGGCCTGGCTCGTCGGCACGCGACGGCGGGGAGCGTTCAGCATCGGTACGGGGCTCCTGACCGTCCAGGGCGCGCTCCATCTGCTGTTCGCCGGCTCCGATGCCCACACCGCCGCGCCTGCGCACTCCACCCACGCCGGCGGAGCTGCCCACACCATGGGCACGGGCATCGACCCCATGGCGGCCGAGACGACCGCGAGTGTCATCGCCGACACCGCCGGCTCCGCCAACTCCTCGGGCATGCTTGCCGCCCACCTCGTCGGCGCCGCCGTGTGCGCAGTCTGGCTCGCGCACGGCGAAGTCGCGTTCTTCCGGCTGGCGCGCATCATCGGCACCCTCGCCTTCGCACCGCTCCGGCTGCTGCTCGCGGTCGTACGCGTACCGGAGTTCCCGCACGCCGTGCGCCCGCGCCGCCGCACCACCCGCCGCCTTCATGGCGTCGTCCTCGCGCATGCCCTCTCACGGCGCGGGCCGCCCGGCCGTCCGTTCACCCGCGCCACGGCCCCTGGAGCACTCGTCTGACAGCCGGGGGGCCGATTCCCCCATGTCAACGCCAACTCCAAGGACCATCATGGCCATTGACGACCCCGTGAAGCCGGACGAGCCGACGGCCGGCTCCCCGTCCCCGACCAGCCCCACCTCCACGTGGAGCGCACTGCGCCCGCTCGTGCTGCGCATCCACTTCTACGCGGGCGTCCTCATCGCCCCGCTTCTTCTCGTCGCCGCGACCAGCGGACTGCTGTACGCGCTCTCCTTCCAGGCGGAGAAGGTCCTCTACAGCCATGAGCTGACCACCGACGCCGGCGAGCGCACCCTTCCGCTCGACACCCAGGTCGCCGCCGCCCGCGAGGCCCACCCGCAGGGCACGGTGACCGCCGTGTGGCCCTCGTCCGAGGACGGTGCGACCACCCGCGTCCTCATGTCGAGCCCGGAGGTCGAGGAGGGCAAGTCCCTCGCCGTCTTCGTCGACCCGTACACGGGGAAGGTACGGGGCGAACTGCCCAGCTACGGCAGTTCCGGCGCCCTCCCGCTCCGCACCTGGCTCGACGAGCTCCACCGCGATCTGCATCTCGGCGACCTCGGCCGCAACTACAGCGAACTGGCCGCCAGCTGGCTGTGGGTGGTCGCCCTCGGCGGTCTGCTGCTCTGGATCGGCCGCAAGCGGGCGTCCAAGCGCGCCCTGCTGCTCCCCGAGCGCTCCGCGAAGGGCCGCCGACGCACCCTCTCCTGGCACGGCTCCGTCGGCCTGTGGGCCGTCATCGGCCTGGTGCTGCTCTCCGCCACCGGCCTGACCTGGTCGCGGTACGCGGGCGAGAACATCGGTGCCGTCCAGGACCAGCTCGGCGGCGCGACCCCGGTCGTCTCCGCCACGCTCGACGGCGCGGCCGGGGCCGGCGGTGAGCACGAAGGCCATGGCGGCGGACACCAGGGCGGACACCAGGGCCCGGACATCGGCATCGACAAGGCGGTCGAGGCAGCCGCGGCCAAGGGTGTCGAGGGCAGGATCTCCGTCATCCTGCCGGCCGAAGGCAGTGGATATGTCGTCAAGGAGACCGACACGACGTTCCCGGTCCACCTCGACTCGGTCGCGATCGACCCGGCCGACGGCAGGGTCATGGACGAGCTGCGCTTCGCGGACCATCCACTGCTCGCGAAGCTGACGCGGTTCGGCATCGATGCCCACATGGGTGTCTTCCTGGGCCTTGCCAACCAGCTCGCCCTCGCGGCGCTGATGGTCGCGCTGATCCTGCTCATCGTCTGGGGCTACCGCATGTGGTGGCTGCGCAGGCCGACCAAGGAGCGGACGCTGGGCGTGGGCCGGCCGATGCCCCGCGGCGCCTGGCGCAAGGTGCCGCTTCCGGCGCTGCTGCCGCTCGCGGCGGCCACGGCGGTCGTGGGCTGGTTCGTGCCGATGCTGGGCGTCAGCCTGCTGGTCTTCCTCGCGGTCGACATCGCGCTGGGCCTGGTCGCCCGGGCGCGGGCGAAGGTCTGACGAAAGGAGGGGGCCGCGTCGTCCGCACGGCCCCCTCCTGCCTCGCTCAGGGCGCGTACTTGTAGCCGACCCGCCGCACGGTCTGGATCGTGTGGCGGTGCTCGGCGCCCAGCTTGCGGCGCAGTCGGGCCACATGGACGTCGACCGTCCGCCCGTCGCCGACGTGTCCGTAGCCCCACACCGTCGTCACCAACCGGTCGCGGGTGTGCACCCGGTGCGGATGTGCCACCAGATGCGCGAGCAGCTCGAACTCGAGGTACGTGAGATCGAGCGCGCGCCCGTCGACGACGGCGGTGCGCTGGGAGGAGTCGATCCGCACCGGCCCCGCGTCGTCGCCGGGTGCTTCGGTGTGGTGGACGAGGGCGGGCTGCTGATCTGCCGGTACGAGCACGAGGTAGCCGACCATCGGCGGCCGGCCCGGCAGTGCGGGGAGCGTGTGCTGGGGGGCCGGGAGCCATGTGGCGCCCGGCGGAAGGAAGTCGGGGACATGCACCACCTCGTCCGGGTCGACGGCCCGGAGCCGGTGTCGGCTTTCGCCGGCATGCGTGATGGTGGCAGCAGAGAGGGAACGGGTGTTCGCCATGAGAGGTCAGCTCTTTCGCGCGAAGGAGTACGGACGTACGTCGTGCGCGTCGGCCGAAGGCCCCGAACCTGAGCAGGGAGCTTTAGAGGGCCGACGCGTTCCTCGCGCGGCAACACACACGGTCGAAGTCGTGGTGCTGGCGGGAAGGCCAGAACGGCTCGAGGTCGCTGCGACCTGTCACGACGTTCTGAATGCCGACCATTCCCCCATTCAAGCAGACAAGGCGTAGAGGCAGCAGCCCCCTCTCACCAGGCGGACGCCGGCTTGGCGCGATCGTGACCACGGCGAAGGGGGCGCCCACCGGAACCGGCGGACGCCCCCTTGCACGTACGGGTGAACGGATCAGACCTGGCCGGCCTTCTCCAGCGCGGTGCAGCACGTGTCCACGATCAGGCGGGTCACGACGTACGGGTCGACGTTGGCGTTCGGACGGCGGTCCTCGATGTAGCCCTTGCCGTCCTTCTCGACCTGCCACGGGATGCGGACCGAGGCGCCGCGGTTCGAGACGCCGTACGAGTACTCGTTCCACGGGGCCGTCTCGTGCAGGCCGGTCAGCCGGTCGTCGATGCCGGCGCCGTAGTTCTTGACGTGGTCCAGCGGCTTCGAGCCCTCGCCGAGCGACTCGCACGCGGTGATGATCGCGTCGTACCCCTCGCGCATCGCCTTCGTGGAGAAGTTGGTGTGCGCGCCGGCGCCGTTCCAGTCGCCCTTGACCGGCTTCGGGTCGAGCGTCGCGGAGACGCCGAAGTCCTCGGCGGTGCGGTAGAGCAGCCAGCGGGCCACCCACAGCTGGTCGGCGACCTCGAGCGGGGCGAGCGGGCCGACCTGGAACTCCCACTGGCCGGGCATGACCTCGGCGTTGATGCCGGAGATGCCGAGGCCGGCCTTCAGGCAGTTCTCCAGGTGCGCCTCGACGATGTCACGGCCGTGGATCTCGTCGGCACCCACACCGCAGTAGTAGCCGCCCTGCGGGGCCGGGAAGCCGCCCTCCTTCGGGAAGCCGAGCGGACGGTGACCGTCGAAGAAGGTGTACTCCTGCTCGATGCCGAAGATCGGCTCCTGCCCGGCGAACTTCCCCGCGACCTCGACCAGCTGGGCGCGCGTGTTGGACGGGTGCGGGGTCATGTCCGTGTTCAGGACCTCGCACAGCACCAGCACGTTGTCGCCGCCGCGGATCGGGTCGGGACACGAGAAGGCCGGCTTCAGCACACAGTCGGAGGCGTGACCCTCGGCCTGGTTCGTGCTGGACCCGTCGAAGCCCCAGATGGGGAGCTCGGCGCCGTCGGCCAGTATCTTCGTCTTCGAGCGAAGCTTCGCGGTCGGCTGGGTGCCGTCGATCCAGATGTACTCAGCCTTGAACGTCACGGGCCTCATCCTTTGCGGTGCATCGGGGTATGAGGCGCAGCTTGGCAACACCGGATTTCCCGCCCGTTGCTCAATTGTGAACCCCGTGTTACTCAGGTTTCCTTCGTTTGTCGTGCCCTGCCGAGAACTCGGACGGTGCGGCCCTTCGCCGTCGTATACCGGGCCGCGGCCGTCCACCGTGCGCCCGGGCGGCCCCAGGTGGTGAACAACGGTCACCGCCCGTTCCGCCGCCGGACCGGCCGGGGGTGCAGACTGGGCCGCATGACGAAGATGCGTATCGGACTTATCGGCACCGGCCCTTGGGCGGAGGGCACACAGGCCCCGGCGCTCGCCTCGCACCCGGCGGTCGGGTTCAGCGGGGTGTGGGGACGGCGCCCGGAGGCAGCCGGCGCGCTGGCCGCCGCCCACGGCGTCAAGGCCTACGACGACGTGGACGCCCTCATCGAGGCGAGTGACGCCGTCGCGTTCGCCCTGCCGCCCGACGTCCAGGCGCCGCTGGCGGCCCGGGCGGCGGCGGCCGGACGGCATCTGCTGCTGGACAAGCCCGTGGCGACGACGGTGGCGGGGGCGCGCGAGGTCGTGGCGGCGGCGGAGGGGACGGGTGTCGCGTCCATCGTCTTCTGCACGCTGCGTTTCGCCGCGGACACGGCGCCGTGGATCTCCGAACAGGCCGCGGCGGGCGGCTGGTTCACGGCGCGGGCGCAGTGGCTGGGGTCGCTGTTCGCGGCGGGCTCGACGAGCCCGTACGCGGCCTCGCCGTGGCGGCGGGAGAAGGGCGGGCTGTGGGACGTGGGCCCGCACGTGCTCTCCGTACTCCTCCCCGTGCTCGGAGACGTCACCGAGCTGACGGCTCTGCGCGGCCCGGCCGACACCGTGCATCTGGCCCTGCGGCACGCGTCCGGCGCGTCGAGCACGGCGACGCTGAGCCTGAGCGCGCCGCACGAGGCGGCCGGCGCGGCGATCGAGCTCCTGGGCGAGCGGGGGAGCGTGATCATGCCGGGGTGGGGTGACGCGATCGGCTCGTTCCGGTCCGCGGTGGACGCGCTGATCGAGTCGGCGCGGGGCGGTGACGCGCACGCGTGCGACGTACGGTTCGGTCTGCGGATCACCGAGATCCTGGCGGAGGCGGAGTCCGTGACGGAGGGGCGGCTGCTGTAGCCACCCCTCCGCCACCCGGGCCCCCTCCGTCACCCGACCTGCGGTCAGCCGGCCTGCTCGGTCAGCCGACCCGCTCGATCCTGGCCTTGCGGATCAGGAACTTGCCCGGCTCCCGGACCTGCTCGAACGCGGCGTTGTTCAGCAGGGCGCAGCTGCCGGAGACCGAAGTGACCTCGACGGTGGTCGACTTGTTGTTGTCCAGGTTGGTCACCTTCAGCTGGGTGCCGATCGGGAACTGGTTGCTGGAGGCGGCCGGGGCGCCGCCCTCGCCGGACAGCGTCACGGTCGACCCTGCGCAGACGACCTCCCCGACGGCACCGCCGTCTCCTCCGGCCCCGGCCCCGGCGCCGTCGTCGCCGTTGCCGGCATCGTCGGCGGGCGGCTGCTCCTCGGCACCCTCGTCCGCGGGGGGCTGCTCCATGCCGGGCGGCTGCTCCTCGGCCGGCGGCTGCGCCGGCGGAGCGGCCTGGCCACCTCCGGCCTCCCCACTGCCCTCACCGACCTCGCAGCCCGCCGCACCCTGCTGGACCTTGATCTGTGCGATCACGGCCTCGCGGTTGGCGATCCGTGCTGCCGACTGGGCGTCGGGATTGGCCCGTTGACCGGCGATGAAGTTCTCGTTGTTGCGAATCGCCTGGGCGAGTCCGTCGCAGGCCACGGAGGCCTGGCTTGTCCCGGTCATGACAATCGCAGTACCGCCGACGAGCGCTGCTGCGCCGACGAGCAGGGCGATCTTCTTCTTGCCGCTGAGGGTCTTCTTGCGCGACACGTGAGAGCTCCTGTCCCCGGCCGCGAGCGGCGGCCGGATCGGTTCCGTGTGCCGTTACGTACGAGTGGGCCGGCGCCTGTGCTCAACCACCACTGGGGTGACTTCCTTAACTGAGACTTAAGTTTTCGCAGGTGGGCGCCTGCCTGGGCCTTTACGGCACGCCCTGCCCGTCGGCGTCAGCGGCCCAGCGCGTCCCGTACCGCCTCTTCCGTGCGGGCCACGACCGCCGTGCCGTCGTCGGCCGTGATGATCGGACGCTGGATCAGTTTCGGGTGCTGTGCGAGGGCCGCGACCCAGCGGTCGCGCGAGGTCTCCTCGCGCGGCCAGTCCTTCAGGGCCAGTTCCTTGGCGGCCGCCTCCTGGGTGCGGGTGATGTCCCAGGGCTCGAGGCCGAGCCGCCCGAGGACGTCGCGGATCTCGTCCTCGGTGGGCACGTCCTCCAGGTAACGGCGCACGGTGTACGAGGCGCCCTCCTCGTCGAGCAGGTGCAGTGCGCCGCGGCACTTCGAGCATGCGGGATTGATCCAGATCTCCATCCCGCCACGGTACTCCCACACGCCCCTCGAACACCGTCTGGCCAGCGGCGATTGTCAGTGGTCGCCGGTAAAATCGAACTAGTTCGTGAGGGTCCAACCACCGCGCCAGGAGGTCGCCGATGGCCGTTGCCGCAGTCACGACGAAGCGGAAGCCCACGACAGCAAGGCCGACGACGAACGCGAAACTGATCAGGCAGCCACTGCCCGCGGGTCTGCCCCGTGAGTGGTACGAAACCCACAACCGCCGGCTCAAGGCCATGCGCCTCGCCATTGCCCTGCTCGACACGGGCATCTACCACCCGGCGAACGCCAGCAACCGCCGGATACGGACGACCGCCGAGCGCATCGGTATCCACCCGCCGTCCGACACCACGTGCCGCATGGTGCGGTCGCTGATCCACTACGCCGACTGAGCCGAGCACAGGCCCGGTCCGAGCACGGGCCAGGTCCGAGCACGGTCCCGGTCCGGGGGCGCGCCCGCCCCCGGACCGGTCACCCGTGCCGCGGCTCGATCGGCGGCAGCCGGTAACTGCCGTCCAGCACCGGCGCCTTCGGCACGTAGAGGCGGGCCATCGGCCGGAAGTCCCCGGGTGGCGCGGGCAGCCAGTTCGCGGCCTCGGCCGGGTCGTCCGGCCGGTCCTGCTGGATATGGAGGGTGAGCGATCCGTCGTCGGCGTACACGAGGCCGGGTGTGCGGTCGCCGATGGTGTAGCGCCCGATGGGGTTGGCGACGAGATAGTGGTCCGGAGTGTCGTACATCGTCATCGACCAGAACGACTCGACCGGCGGCGGCTGCTCGAAGCGCAGCGTGTACGCCTTCGAGCCGTTCAGCCGCCCGCCCTCGGAGTCGGTGAAGACCTGCGCGCTCACGGACTCGTAGCCGTGGCTCCCCCAGAGGGCGGTGCGCGCCGCCACGGCCCGCAGGAGGTACGACTCCTCGCGGTCGGCGGCCTTCCACTGCGGGGAGTCGTGGGTGCCGACCCCGAAGTGGTCGAGGTTGTAGTCGTGGGCGTGCGGGTCGAGCTGCCACTCGCCGGGCGCCGTGCCCCCGGTCAGCGCCTCCCCGGGCACCCCGTCCGCCGACGGCCGTGCCGCCTGCCCGACCCGGTCCCGGCCCTCGACGAAGCCGTCCTTCAGCGCCTTCGCCAGCGCGGGGTCGGGGGACACGTACGGCGAAGGTCCCTCCTCCAGCAGCCCGAGCGGCTGGAACCGCTCCTGGTACGCCGCGTCCGCGGGCGCCGGCGGAAAGTCCGCGAGCCACACCCGCAGCTTCTCGAAGAACCCGAGCGCGTCCGGAACCCCCGGCTCCGGCGTCGGCAGTCCCGTGGGATGTACGGCTCCGTCCAGTGCATCGACCGTCAGCGCGTCCTGCAACGCCCGCACCCGGGGCAGGTCTTCGGGACCGTCGCAGGCCCACCGCCCCACGACCGAGACGACAGCGGTCGGCGCGTCGACGACCCCGCGCACCCCCTCGGGCTCCCTGCCGGCCCACCCGGGCGGTGCGATCAGCCAGCGCCCCTCCGCGGTGCCGGTCGCGCGCGTGCCCACGTACGCGAAGTTGTTGGTCCACGCGTCCACGAACTGCAGTGCGTGGTACGCCCCGCCGCTGTCCGGAACATGCAGCACCAGCGGGCCGCCGGAGAGGTCGAGCTGCGCGACCGAGTGCACGGTGTCGTTGTCGACCGACACGAACGAGTCGTGGTGGTCCGCGAGCTTCCGGGCATGCGCGAAGGTGTTGAACGGGGTGGGCGGCAGCGGCCCGATGCCCTTGCGGACGAAGGCCCCGGCCACCGTGAGCTCGTACACCAGCGGATACCCGTACACGTACGCCTCGGCGGCGAGCGCATGCGCCACCGTCACATCGGCCATCGAACAGCCCCTCCGGACAGGGGCGTATGCCCCGAATGAGCGATTGATCCGCATCTGGAGTCTAGATCGCATACACCCTTCGGGCAGTGAGGAGCCCCGCCGCCATGTGGCTGGTGACGGGGCTCGGCCGGGTGTTCCTGCGGGTGCTCGAGCGATATCGGCTCAGGCGGTGTCGGCCCGGGCGGTGTCGGCCCGGGCGGTATCGGTCCAGGGTCGGGTCGGCCCAGGGCGTACGGGTTCAGGGCCTATCGGTTCAGGCGGTCCCGGTGCGCGGCGCCGGGATCCCCCGGTCGTTCTGGAGCTCCCACAGCTCCCGGAACAGGCCCGGCGCTTCGACGAGTTCCTCGAAGCTGCCCTGCTGGATGACGCGGCCGTGGTCGAGGACGACGATGCGGTCCGCGACGGCGACATTGGCGAGGCGATGCGTCACGAGCACGACGGCGCGGTCCCGGGCGATCGCACGGAGGCCGGTGAAGATGCGGTGCTCCGCGCGCGGGTCCAGGGCGCTGGTCGGTTCGTCCATGACGAGCAGTCCGGCGGGGCGGTGGAAGGCGCGGGCGATGGCGATGCGCTGCCACTGGCCGCCGGAGAGCTCGACACCGCCGAACCACTCCCTGGCCAGCAGCGTGTCGAGGCCGCTCCGCAGCCCGTCCACGACCTCGTCGGCGCCGGACCGTCGGGCGGCGCGGGCCACGGAGTCGTCGCCGCCATGGGGCTGGCCGAGGGTGATGTTCTCGCGGGCGGACATGGGCCAGCGGGCGAAGTCCTGCGGGACGACGGCGGTGTTGGCCCACATGGCGTACGCGTCCAGGTCGCGGGTGTCCTGGCCGTCCCAGGTCACGCGGCCTTCCGTGGGCAGATAGAGGCCGGAGAGGAGCTTGCTGAGCGTGGTCTTGCCCGAGCCGTTCTCACCGACGAGGGCGAGGACCTGGCCGCGGCGCACCTCGAGGCTGACCTTCTCCAGGGCGGGGGCGTCGGATGCCGGATAGGTGAAGGTGAGCGCCTCGGTCCTGACGGCCGCCGGGGGCGGCGGGGCGAGCGCCCCGCGTCCGATGCGGTGTCCGCCGGCCTCCTGGGTGAACTCGACCCAGTCGTCGAAGTACAGACCCGTACGGAACAGTCGCGTGCCGTAGCCGACGATGCCCTGGAGCGACGTACCGACGGTACGGAGAGCGAAGACGGCGGTGCCCGCCGAGGCGACGGACATCCGGCCGGTCGCCAGCAGCAGCCCGAGGGCCACCCAGAGCAGTCCCGAGGCGATGCCGCCCACGAGCGCGCCGACGACCGCGTACCGCGCGCCCCGGTGCACGGCCTTGTCGGTCGCGGCGTCGACCCGCCCGCCGATGGAGCGGTAGCGGCCCAGCAGGAAGCTGGCCATGGTGCCGGAGCGGAGCTGGTCGGCGGTGAGCTTGTCGGCGATGTACCAGCGCAGATGCGCGAGCGTGCGGCGCTCGGCGGCCATGGCGCGGCTGGTCTCGTAGTGGACGCGGGCGCCCTTCATGCTGGCGATCCCCTGCGGGAGCACCGCGAGCGCGAGCAGCGGCAGCAGCGCCGGGTGCAGCACGGTGATGACCCCGGCCGCCGCCACGACGGATGCGACACAGGCCATGACCTGCTGCGACTCGGTGATCAGATCCTGTGCGACCTCGGCGCCGCGGTCGGCGTTCTCCCACTTGTCGTTGAAGCCGGGGTGGTCGTACGCGACGAGCTCCGTGTGCACGGCGGCGTCGAGCATCTCCAGCTCGGCCTCGCGCGAGATCCTGGGTGAGAGCCGGCTGGAGATGCTGCTGACGGCGATCGCGAGGAGCGCGCGGAGCCCGGCCGACGCCGCGAGGAGGGAGATCGCGGGGAGCGCGCCGACCAGCCGGTCCTGGATGTCGCCGGAGGCGATGAGGGCGGTGATGGTCTGCGTGGTGGCGATCAGCCCGAAGGCTTCCAGGGCCGCGGACAGCGCCTGACAGGTCAGCAGCGCGACGACGGCCCTGCGGTCGATGCGCCAGGCGAGCGCGAGTGCCCGGCGCACCAGCTCCGGCAGCCGGCGCGCCATCGCCCATGTCGTGACGGGACGCCGCTCGAGGGTGTCCGTGCGCGACGAGCGGTATCGGAACTCTTCGGTGGGGCGGGACGTGCCGGCGGGGTCGGTCGGCTTCGCGGTCGGCTTCGCGGTCGCCTCTCCGGTCGGCTTCGCGGTCGGCTCGCCGGTCGGTCGGTCGGTCGTTGTGTCGGTCGATTCGTCGGTCCGTTTGTCGGTGTTCTCGGCGGTCAACTCAGGCCCTTCCTGCCGCTGTTCAGGCCGGTCAGCGTGCACGATCGGACAGGTGTACGCGCCGTGAAGCGAACCACTCCACCCGATCGTGTCGAGCCGCAGCGAACGACGCGCAGGGAGGCGGGTTCTGCCTCTGTGCAGCGACCCGCGCAGCCCCTACGCTTCTGAGAGCGCTCTCAGTACCTGATGTTCCACCCCCACAGCACCGGAACAAACGAAGGGATCACTGACGTGAGACGCAGAATGACCGGCTTACGCACAGCCCTCTCCGCCCTCTGCGCACTGCTCCTGCTCGGCGCCGGGGGCGGCGCCGTGTTCGCCCCCTCCGCCGCGGCGGCACCGGTCCCCGAGGCGCCGGCCGCCGCACTCGAGGACCCGGCATCGCCCGGGCTGATCGCCGCCATGCAGAAGGACCTCGGTCTGACCGAGCAGCAGGCGCGCGAGCGCCTCGCGCAGGAAAAGACGGCCTTCGCCGTCCAGGGCAGGGCGGAACGCGCGGCCGGCGACGCCTTCGCCGGGACCTGGTTCGACGCGACGACCGGCAGGCTCACCGTCGCCGTGACCAGCCGTCAGAAGGCCGACGCCGTACGGGCGGCCGGCGCCGCGACCCGTGTCGTCACGCACACCGCCGCACAGCTCGACGCGGCCAAGCGGCGGATGGACCGCCAGGACGCGCCCACGGGCGTGAGCAGCTGGCACGTCGACCCGAAGGCGAACCGGATCGTCGTCCGCGTCGTCGACGGCCGCAGCGGCGACGCCAAGGTCAAGGCGTTCCTCGACCGGGCCCGGCGCACCGGCCCCGTACAGGTCGAGACCGTGCGCGAGGCGCCGTCCACGTACGCCGCAGGGGTCGTCGGCGGCGACCCGTACTACACCGGCAACGTCCGTTGCTCCATCGGCTTCTCGGTGCACGGCGGCTTCGTCACGGCCGGCCACTGCGGCGGGCCCGGCAGCTTCGTCCGCGGCTGGGACGGCTCCGACATGGGCTGGTTCCAGGGCTCGTCCTTCCCCGGCAACGACTACGCCTGGGTGAGCACGGGCTACGGCTGGTGGACCGTGCCCGTCGTGCTGGGCTGGGGCCAGACCCCGGACCGGCTGGTGCGAGGCTCCTGGGAGGCCCCGGTCGGCACCTCGATCTGCCGCTCGGGCTCCACGACCCACTGGCACTGCGGCACGGTGCTGGGCAGGAACGAGACCGTCAACTATCAGCAGGGCGCCGTGTACGAGATGGTCAGGACGGACGTCTGCGCCGAAGGCGGCGACTCGGGCGGCTCGTTCATCAGCGGCGATCAGGCCCAGGGCGTCACGTCCGGGGGCTGGGGCAACTGCAGCCAAGGCGGCAACACCTGGTTCCAGCCGGTCAACGAGATCCTGGGCCGCTACGGGCTGACGCTGCACACGGCGTGATCCGTCCCGGTCCTGTCCGCGACGGAGGCCGCGCCCGCACACCCTCGCGGGCGCGGCTTCCGTTCTTGCCCGCCGCGTCCGCAAGGCCTTCGCGCGACACGTCCGACCACCCGCCCCACGAAGGGAACACCGTGGCTCAGCAGACCGACGACGGTTCCCGGGCCCTCGAGCCGGCGCTCGAATCGATGACCCTGCTGGTCGCGGCCGTCATCGTCCACGACAGGGCCACCGACCGCGTCGTCCTCCTCCAGCGCGGCGAGAACGCCAAGTTCGCCCAGGGCATGTGGGACCTGCCCGTCGGCAAGAGCGAGCCGGGGGAGCCGATCACGGAGACCGCGGTTCGCGAGCTCTACGAGGAGACCGGCATCACGGTGAAGTCCGAGTCCCTGAAGGTCGCGCACATCGTCCACTGCGCCCGGGGCGTCGAAGCCCCCAACGGTTTCCTCACCGTCGTCTTCGCCGCCCATGAATGGACCGGCGAACCCGAGAACCGCGAACCCCGGAAGCACTCCCAGGTTCGCTGGGTCGACGTCGACGCTCTTCCGGAAGCCTTCGTGGACGCCAACGCCACCGCCCTCCAGCACCACCTGAACAACGACGGCTCGGAGGTCTCCTTGCACGGCTGGTCGGCAGTGTGAGCGTCACGCTGATCCACGCGATGGAGAGCGCGACGACCCTGCCGGACGGCTGCCGGATCTCACTGGTCCGTGGCGAGGTGCCGCCTGGCGGTGGCGGCGATGCGGTGGTGCGTGATGCGTCCGACCTCGTGCCAGAACGGCTTGGCGGTCAGGTACGTGCCGAGAGCGGACAGAACGCCGAAGGAGACGTCCACGCTCAGACGCCCTTGTTTGGCCCAGTAGACATCCTGCAGGTCCAGCAGCAGGGCGAACTCGTCGGCGATCAGTGCGGTTCCGCATCCGTAGGCGGCCGCCACCGCGGGATGCCCGACCGCCCGCTCGTCTCCGCGGACAGCGATCAGACCGATGCAGGCGAGCGTGCCGATGCCGAAGTTGTAGTGATGCAGGTGCTCACCGCCGGCGGAGATGTTCCCCCAGGGCAGCCACCCGCCTCGGATGCCGTGCGTGATCAGCCGCACCGTGCCGAAGGTCGCGCCAAAGGTCATCCAAGTCACCAGCAGCGACCGCTGGAGGGGGGTGAGATTCCGGTCCGCCGCCCGACGCCATCGCTCCACGAGCCGCGGCCCGGCCACGCCACCTCGGCGCGCAGTGCTCGATCCCATGAATCAACCTCTCAGGTCACGCCGTGCGGCGTTACGGAACGCAGCAGCAGTCGAGGGCGGGCGCGGGGAGGGCCGGCGCGCCTCGCCACGCGCGCGAGACACAGCGCGTCACTCGGACGCATCCTCGTCAGCACGGTCACCGTCTTGCTTCGGAGAGGGTGGGAAGAGCAGGTCCTCGAACGCGTCAAGGGTGAACATGAGCGCCACCAGCGACACCGGGACCAGCAGGGCTATCCAGATCACGGCGCCTCCCGAGGGAGTTACGAGCTCCTGACGCGACTGTCAGCCACGGGTCCCCGAAGCCGGTTCATCGCCGCCTCCTCACCTCGCCACTCCGGATCAGCTTCGAACCGAATCGAGCGCGGCGCGCGCCGCGCCAGCCCGTGCTCCCCTCCTCCAGGGCATCCACCTGGGAGTTCTCACCCAGAGCCACCACCACACCCTTAGCCCGTTCGAGTGAGCCCCCTGCGCGCGACGGCGGAGCAGGCCCGGCCGTTCCGATCGACATCCCCGGGAGTTGTTGCTCCGGGGTGGTACGGGCCGAACGGCCGTCGGCCGTGCCGGTGAGGGCAAGCACGGCCGACGGCCCATAGACGGTCCAGGCGCGTGGAAGCCCGCTCTGACCTGCGATGTTTTTGGATGTCGACGAACTGATGACCCCTGCCTGATGACCCCCTGTCCACGACCTGCTGGCCTGCGTCAGGGGTTCCTGGCCTGCGAGAAAGCGGCTGTCATCGGTCGTTGGTGGTCGCCGTCGGCCAGCCTTTCACGGCCCACGGACGGTATGGCGGGTTTGGTCTCAGTGGTCCTTCAGCAGTGCCTGGCAGGCGGAGCGGGCGGTGAAGGTCTGGGCGCGGTCGAACGGCCAGGCGCGTTCGCCGACGAGCGTCATCCAGGCGTGTGGGCCGAGGTAGAACAAGAGCAGGTCGACGGCCTGCGCGCGAGGGACGTCGGCACGGAGTGCGTCGAGTGCCACGAGGCGGTCGGCCACGCGGGTCAGGGCTTGGACGTAGTCGTCGGCGCCCCTGTCCAGGACCGCCTTGACGGCGGGTTCCCCCGGCGGGTTTCGGTAGAAGAGCCCGTACACGAGCTCCCAGTGGCGTTCGTGGGTGAGCCGGGTCCCCTCGGCGGTCAGCTCTATCACGGTACGCGGGTCGTCGCTGGCCTCGATGGCGGCGAGGGTGTCGGCGATGGCCGGGTCGGTGAGGGCCGGCTCCAGCAGGGCCGTCAGGATGCTCGGCTTGTTGCCCACGCTGCTGTACACGGTTGGCACGGCGACGTTTGCTGCCTCCGCGATCTCCCCGATGGTGACCCCGGCGTATCCGCGGGCCAGGAAGAGCGTGTGCGCGTTGCTCAGGATGGCCTCACGCGTGGCGGCTGCCGAGTCGGTGCGGCGGGGGAGTCGTACTTCCGGGTGGCCACCGACGCAGTCTACCTCCTCCACAATGAGTCACTATTTTGACGATAGGGGCATCTAATGAATATGGTCCACCTAAGACGACAGAAGCCCCCGAGAACCCTCCGGCAGTCATTGAGACCCGGCTTGTTCATGAGGTCCACCGCGTTGCCACCACCCTGCTGGCCGAGGCGGCCGTTCGCCCCTCGATGCCGCTCGGCGCACTGGCGCAGTTGCGCGACTTCCTCGTCGTGAACCTGCGTCATCACCACGAGACCGAGGACGAGGACCTGTGGCCGCGGATCGTCGCGGCGGCGCCGGCCACGGAACACGCGCTCGACGCGCTGAGCGAGGAGCACGAGCGCCTGGACGCGGCGCTCGATCTGCTGGCCGCGGTGGCCGTGAGCGGCGACGAGGTCGAGGTCGAGGTCGGGGCCGGTGAGGCCGTCGGCACAGGTCGAGGCAGTACCGGCGTCGGTGACGGCGGCGTGGTGGACGGAGTCCGGGCCGCGCTGCGGGACGCGGCCGTCGCGGTGCGCGACACGGTGCACGACCACCTGGCCCGTGAAGAGCCGATCCTCTTCCCCGCGCTCCGCGACCACGTCAGCCCTGCGGAATGGGAGGACTTCTCGCGGCGGGTGATCGCGACCACGCCGCCCGTGGCCGGACACCTGATGGTCGGCTTCCTCGGCGAGGTGGGGACGCCCGCGGAGGTGGAACTGGTGCTCGCGGGCCTGCCGGAGCCGGTGCGTTCGCTCCTCCCCGCCATGCGCCTTCAGGCGATGGACGACCTGCGGATCCTGCGAGGCGCCGGCTCATGACCTCCGCCACCGGTCGGGCGGCCGGACGCGGCGGACGCCGTGATCGGGGGTGACCTCACGGTTGCGGTCGCTTGCGTCACCCCGGCCGGCGGTGCGTGCGGTCACCGGCGCTTCGCGGGTGGGCCGCGCAGGCCGGGAGGTGGGCCCTGTCGGCTTCACCGCCTCGCTCGGCCTCCCGAAGAAACCGGAGCGCATTCTGCGACGAGGCAGCCGGACGCCTGAGCGGCGATGCGCTGTCTCCCTTTGTCCCGTGACGCCTGCCATGAAGGGGTAAGCAGATGCGGAACCCGCTTTCTCCAATAGCGATAAGCGTAAATTTGAACATTTGCTGCCAGAGGGGAATTCAAACATGACGACAGTACTTGACCGCTATTTCGAGCTCGTGGACTCGGCCGACCGTGGCCACTCCGGCCTGGACGACCTCCGTGACATCTTCGCCGAGAATGTGCTGCTCCTGCACAGCGGGGAAATGGTCCGGGGCCGGGAGCTGGCCGTCGACTTCCACCGGGGACAGGCGGCCAAGTGGAAGGAGTCCAAGCACCATTGGACGGCTTCCGTGGAGGCCGACGGCTCCATCACCGGCAAGTGGAGCCAGGCTGGGCTGGACCTGCAGGGCAACGGGTGCTCCGGAAGCGGCCGAGTCGCCGTCTCCGTGGACTCGGACGGGCGGATCTCCCGGCTCCACCTGACTCTGACCGGCGGGTCGGACCGCGCCCGGGTGCTCATAGCCAAGCACCTGGAGGTCTGGATGATCCCGGACCCGGCCGAACGCGCCAAGGCGATGGAGGGGATCTACGCGGAGAACATCAGGTTCATGGAGCCTGATGACGTCTTCGTGGGTCGAGACGCTCTCAACGATTACATCGACGTCGTGCAGCGCAAGGCTCCGCCCCTGAGCGGCCAGGTCGTGGGTCACTCTCAGAACAGGGAATTCATCCACTGGAGCTGGGAATTCGGTTTCCCGGGCAACAAGACGGCGGTGGGATCTGAGGTCCTCCAACTGAATGGGGATCTGATCGAGACGGTCACCATCTTCAGCACGGACATGGATATTGTCGTCGAGGGCACGCGGTAGGCTTCGCGGCGAACGGTGTTGAGCCGTGCACCCGGCTCAACACCGTCCCTGACCAGGGACGATATTCGGCGTTGTCAAATTGGCTGGGACACCATGTACCTGTCGAAGCCCCGCTCTCATGGACTTGTCGCACAGGGCTGCCCCGAGGGCCCGGAGCGGAACCGGTGCGGGAAGCGAGGTGCAAACGAGTGGCAGCACGCAGGCGAGGCCCCTTCGACGCCCCCTCGCCCGTGTCCTCCCCGATACGACCTGCAGCTACTGCAGTGAAAGTGCGGCCCCTGGGCTGACTCCGACGGCAGCTCAGGACCAGGGGTCCCAGTGACCTTCGGCGTCGGGTGCATCGGGGTGCAGTATCTTGCGGAGACAACGGTGCAGGCCGTTCCCGTCGCTGTCTTCGACCGCACGCATCCAGGGCAGCCGGGCCATCAGACGGGCTGTCTCGTCGGTGGCAAGGTTGTTCAGCATGGCGTGCAATTCGTCTGGGATCGGTGTGCCGGCGAGGCACATCCACCCCAGTGCGGCACTGACGCGCACCTCGGCAGGCTGTGTGGGGTCGGACCAGCGAGCCCGGGCCCAACTCACCGCCCCCGCGTCTTGGTGGGCCCGGGCCAACTGCGCAATTGCCAGCACCAGGCCCCCGCGCACGGTCGGATCGCTTTCGGTGTCTAGGCGGGCGTGGAACGCGTTGCGGATGCCTTGCGCGCGACCGGACGCAGCCGCCAGCGCATATGCGGTGGCGATACGTACCTCGGAGTCAGGGTCGTCGAGCAGAGACCGAAGGAGGTCCGCGTCCGAGGCGATCGCGTCGCGGGCGGCCTGCACCGACCAATTGCCCGGGTATCCCGTGACCTCGAAGCACCATTCGTCACCGCTGTAGCGGAACCGCAGCATGTCGGCACGCGTGCACACGCCGTGGTGCCACCAACGCGCCGCCGCGGAAGCCATGGCCAAGGCGTCAGCGCGGTGGTAAGCGTGCGGATCAGCACCGATCCGCACCAGGAATGGCACGGCCGGCACCACCGCCGCCCTCCTATCGTTGGCGCACAAGCCCTGAAGCACGGCGAGGGCGCTACTGACGGCGGCGGCGTCGCCCGAGCGCAGTTGCTCCATGCTCTCCCGGACTCTGACGCCCTCGGGGAAGCGGTCCCAGGGCACCTTCTCGATCAGGAATCCGTCCTTGGCCTCCACAGGGATACCCGCCACCACCGCGCGTACATCGAGGGGGCCTCCCACCTGCTCAAGCGGATCTCCGTCCAGGAACGCCCGCTCCACCGCCCGATACGCCGGGTCGTTCTCCCACCGCCTCACGCAAAACCTCCACGACGGAACCTCAAGCACGACGCTGCAGCGCTGTACTCGGACAAGCGACAGACGACGAGCGCCGCGTGTACTTCCACCACCACCCCGACGGCAGCATCACCGACGAGCTGAGAAGGCGCCCACGCCGAGAGTCAACGCCATTCGGCGGCCGCCTCATCGACGACAGACGAGGATGCCGCCGAGGCAGGTGATCTCGTATGCCCCGTGCCGGGCGATGTGGTCGGTCACCAGGGCGCGGGCCCGTTCGATTGTCGCGTCGAAGGGCACGTCGTGCTGGTCCGCCCAGGCGCGGTAGGAGGCCATGTGGGCGATGACGGGCTCGGGGTCGCGGACGGTGATGGTGCCGGGCAGCTCGATGGTCTCCACCCGGCTGAACTCCTCGCCGAGGAAGGCCGGTGCCTTCCCCAGGGAGAAGCGGCCGCTGAGCGAGATCCGGGCCGGGCCACGGTCGATGCCGAGGACGTTGCCGGCAGCCCGCTGCCACAGCTCGTCCAGTTCGGTCTTGTCGCGGTCGCTGTTGGTGGAGACGATCACCAGCCCGTCGCGGCTCACGACGCGGGCCAACTCCCTGACCGCCTGGGCGATGTCGGGCACGTGGTAGAGCATGTGAAGCGCCAGGGCGGCGTCAGCGCTCCCCGACGCCAGCGGCAGCCTCGTAGCGTCAGCCACGGCGACCGGCCCGGGGACGCCGGCAAGGATGCCGGGAGCGAGGTCGAGGCCGAGCAAGGCCAGATCCGGGCGGTCCTGACGGAGCCGCTGGATGAACTTGCCGTTGCCGCAGCCGATGTCGAGGACCCGGCCACGCACATCCCTCAACTGCTCCGCGACAAGGCCCGGCAGGTCGTACCGGGGCGTCTGCCACCGGTAGAGCGACTGCCGGGCGGCGAGGTCCCGGTCTCCGTTGTAGGCGCTGTCCGCCAGGCGGGTTCGGTCGGTGACGGCGGCGTCGTGTGCGGCAGACAAGTCGGTCACGTCGGCAACTCCGGAGGATGGGCGGCGGGCAGGGACGCGAGGACGGCCGTGTGCTGGAGTCGTTCACGCAGGTGTACCGCCTGCGCGGCCTCACCGTACTGCGGCCCTCCCAGCTCTCGTCCCAGAGCGGTGAGTCGGCGCACGATACTGGCCGACATGCGCTCCGGCGAGGCCCCGAGGACGAAGCCGAGCATCTCCTCGGTGCCGTCCAGGTCGCCCAGGAGCAAGTGTCCGCGAGCGAGATCGACGTGCGCGGCGAACAGGTCACCGACCGACTGGTCGTCACCCTCGGCGCTGCGATAGAGCCGGATGGCCATGTCGGCGCTGGCAACGGCCTGCTGGACGTGCTGCTGCCCACCCACGGCCAGGAGGGTCGTTCCGGCGTACGCGAGCTGCTTGGCCACAGGGAAGTCGAAGACTCCCGTCATCTCGTCCTGGCCGGACATCGCCTCACGGGAACGCTCTGCGTCACACAGTGCGGCGAACGCCCCCGCCGAGTCGCCGACTATGGCCAACGCCCGTGCCTCCAGACTCGCCAGGCGAGCGGAAATGCTCCCGCTTGCCCTGTGCCGACGGCCTGACTGCGCCAACTGGGCCGCCTGCTCGTACCGCCCGGTCCAGTACGCGATCAGCGATTGTACGGCCCGCACCCATGCCAGCATCCCCTCATGCCCGGCGGCCTCGGCGCAGGCCCGTGCAGTGCGGGCATGGGTGGCGGCGGAGTCGTAATCGCCAAGGTCGAGGCAGACGTGCGCGGAAAGGCCGCAGAGGCGGGAAGCCGACAGGTAGAGGTCGGTGGTCTGCCGGGGGTGCTGGCGCCCGCGCAGCAGCTCGAACACCCCGTCTCGTAACCGTTTGATCTCGACGTACTGCTCCATCAACGGGTGGCTGACGTACATGCGGGCGAGCCGGCCCACGTCCGCCTCCAGCTGCTCGACGACGAACTCATCGGCATTGCGCTGCGCGATGAACCGGGCGAACTCGGCCGACCGCACCGCGTCCTCTAACAGTGCATCTCCACGGACGTGGGAGCCCTCGGGCGGCTGCGCGGACAGCGTGATCTCGACCTTTGCAACGCCGGCCCCGTGCCGTCGACCCTTACTGATGGCAACGGCCTGGTCGAGCAAGGCGACGTGGACGCCGAACACCTGCGCCAGGTACTTCCGGGCGTAGGGAACGGGGGTCCGTGCTTCGCGCTCGTAGCGCCCGATCTCCTTGCCGGTCTTCGCGGAACGCCCCTCCACGGCGTTGTACTCGTCGGCGACCCTCTGCTGGCTCCAGCCGCGCGCGGTACGCAGCCGGACGAGCAACGCGCCGATCCCGGTGTCGCCCATGTCCTCCCCCAGGAACACGTGAACTCTGGCTCCCATAGTGGCCCCCGCTTTGGCCCCCACGCTGGCTCCTGACCCAAATGAGTTGAGTCGCTTTGCTGTTGGCCATGGCAAGCAGACTCACCAACGAGGCAAACGACGCCGCGCCGTATCTCCTTCCCGGCACGGGGCGGCACCGCACCACGCTCTTCCCTCGTCGCCGGACCACGCCGCGCACCGCTCGCAACTTCATCGTCGCCACGCTGACCGAATGGGGTGAGACGAGCCGCCTCGACGACATGCGGCTGTGCGCTTCGGAGCTCGTCACCAACGCCGTGCTTCATGGGGCGCCCGTGGGCCGGCTGGTCCTCGTACGCGTCGAGTCCCTCGACGAACAGCTGCGGATCGAGGTCCACGACAGCGGCGAGGACACGCCGACCCAGCGCGATCCCGAGGAATCCGCCGTCGACGGCCGCGGCCTGCTGATCGTCGCCGCGACCGCCGACAGTTGGGGCGTGAAGGAGCGTAGGGGCCCCGGAAAGTGCGTCTGGGCCGCATTCGACCGCGACAAGAGCGGGGCCGCGCCTGTGCCGTCCCGCACCACCGGACCCCAGGGGGACAGAGCATGACTACCCATCCCATCTCACCGAACACCGTCCTCGCCAACGCCCTCCACCACGCCGAGGACGTGCTGACCCCGCGCATCCTGGCCGCGCCGCCCGAGCGGATCGTGCTGGTGGTCGGCACCCAGATCAACGGCGCTCCGCACATCGGCACCTCGCTCGTACAGTCCCTGGCCTTCGCCATGGCCGCCCGCCTCCGCGACCGCTTCGGCCTCCCCACCGAGGTGCTCGTCAGCGCCCTCGACAACGCCCCGTACGAGCTGGTCACCGACCCGGCCAGCGGCCATCGCTACCAGCGCGCCTACGCCCAGGCCGTGGGAGGGCAGGCCCTGCTCGACCTCGTCACCGCCCTCTACCAGCCCCTGTTCACCGCCCTGTCACGACGGCTGGGCATCCCGCACCGCATCGAGACGTACACGCAGCAGCAGGCCAGCGAGCACTACCGCCGCACCTGGCTCCGGCTCCTCCCCCGGATCGATGCCGCCCGCTGGTGGCTCGCCCCCTCCACCGGCACCCCGCACCTCCGCGTCCCCTGCCCGCACCCCGGCTGCGGCTGGGCCGAGAAGCACGCCGAACGAACCCGGGGCCACCTCACCGCCCCCGAGTACGCGGAAGTCTCCGCCGTGTGCCTCCACCACGGCCCGTACGAAACCGCCATCACGCCCACCGTCGGCGGGTACCTGGACCTGGCCACCCTTTACCGCAACCTGGTCAAGGAACTCGCCCTGACCAGCCCTCACGGCACCCTGCACGTCATGGTCAAGGGAGGCGACTGGGTCTTCGGCTCCCACCTCGTCGACGAAGCTCTCCAGGCCGTGGGCCTCACCCGCGCCCAGCTCCCGGCCCGGCTGTTCTGCCCCCAGGTCGTCTCCGACACCGGCGCTAAGCTGTCCAAATCCCTCATACGAGAAGGTCGCGCCCCCTTGCCCGAGGGCGCCGCCCCTTGGATGCTCGACACCCGGCAGTGGCCCGGCACCGTCACCGAGTACGCCGACCAACTGCTCGCCATGACCGAGACCCTGCTCTCCGACCCCCGCCACTTCTTCCGCTCGTACTCGGCCGCCGAGATCGGCCGCCTGATGACCGCACCGGCCCCCAGGAGCGTTCCCTCCCGATGACCGACACGACCGCCCGCGTCCGAGAGCTCAACCTGTACCGTCAGTACTTCGACCTCGTCGCCGCGGGCACCAAGACTATCGAGGTGCGGGTCAAGTACCCGCACCTCGCCGACCTCGCCGCTGGCGACACCATCCGCTTCCGCATCAAGGGCACCGACGAGACCTGCGACGCAAAGGTCCTGCGCGTCACCGAGTACCCCGACTTCGAGGCCCTCCTCAACGGCGAGGGCCCGGCCAACGTCAACCCCACGGCCACCCGCGACCAGCAGCTCGCCAACATCCGCACCATCTACGGCCCCGAGAAGGAAGCCCTCGGCGCCCTGGCCATCGAGATCTCCCTCTCGGGACCACCTCGGGTATGAGTCTCCTTGGACCGAGTCAAGGCCCAGCGGATCCTTGCTGCCATACCTTTCGATGCTCCGTGGCTGCGGTTCATGCAGAGCCAGAGCCCAATGCGACGGGTGACGTGTGAGTACACGCGGGCCGTTGGGGACGCGCTCGACGGCCTCCGCTATGACGACATCACGTTTATCGACTCCGACCTGGCACGCATGCATGATGCGCTTTTGGGCAGCCTTGAGCGCCTGCACAACGAATTGGAAGGCATGTTTCCCCCAGAGAGCGGGCCAAGCGTGCCGGTGTACGTCGAAGTCCCGCCCGAGTGGAAGTCATCCGATCGTCAGCGCTATGAGCAGACCCTGGCTGACCTGTCCGGAGCACGTGACGCCTTCCTGAAGGCACGCGCCGAAGTCATGAACACTCTCAACCACAAAGGTCTGCTGAGCTGAGGGCAGACTCTGCCACCAACCGGCTTTGGGGCTCTAGCTAGGCACACCCAAATAGCGAAGTGGCGAGCGCCTCGGACGGTGCGCACACAGCCCGCAGGACACCCGATCGAGACCGTCGCGCGCCACCGCTACCCATCACTAAAAGGCCAGGTCAGCGGCCTGCGGCACCCATCCCAGCAGGTCACCGACCCGGCCCATTGCCAGGAGACCAAGAAGGCTGCCGCCGCATACAGAGCCTGGACGAGCCAGCGAGGGCCGCTACCCCGACTTTGGGGTAGCGGCCCTCGCAGCGTTTCTGGCATCAAGTCAGCGACTTGGCCGGGCGGTGCACACCCGGTGCACAAGGGGGCGGAAAGCGAGCAGTAACAGCGAGAACTACTGGGATGAGTTTTCGCAGGGCGTGGCCTGTTTCCAGGGTTTCCGCCCCGGTCGCCCGACCTTGCCTCCTAGATGTCGAAGTACAGCTCGAACTCGTGCGGGTGCGGACGCAGCTGGATGGGCGCGATCTCGTTCGTCCGCTTGTAGTCGATCCAGGTCTCGATCAGGTCGGCCGTGAAGACGCCGCCCGCCTGCAGGTACTCGTTGTCCGCCTCGAGGGCGTCGAGGACCGCCGGGAGGGAGGTCGGGACCTGGGGGACGCCCGCGTGCTCCTCGGGGGCGAGCTCGTAGAGGTCCTTGTCGATCGGCTCGGCCGGCTCGATCTTGTTCTTGACGCCGTCGAGGCCGGCGAGGAGCAGCGCCGAGAAGGCCAGGTACGGGTTCGAGGACGGGTCCGGGGCGCGGAACTCGACGCGCTTGGCCTTCGGGTTGGAGCCCGTGATCGGGATACGCATCGCGGCCGAGCGGTTGCGCTGCGAGTACACCAGGTTGACCGGGGCCTCGAAGCCCGGAACCAGGCGGTGGTACGAGTTCACCGTCGGGTTGGTGAAGGCCAGCAGCGACGGGGCGTGCTTGAGGATGCCGCCGATGTAGTAGCGGGCGGTGTCCGAGAGGCCCGCGTAACCCTGCTCGTCGTAGAAGAGCGGCGCGCCGCCCTGCCACAGGGACTGGTGGACGTGCATGCCGGAGCCGTTGTCGCCGAAGATCGGCTTGGGCATGAAGGTCGCGGTCTTGCCGTTGCGCCAGGCGACGTTCTTCACGATGTACTTGAAGAGCATCAGGTCGTCGGCCGCGGCGAGCAGCGTGTTGAACTTGTAGTTGATCTCGGCCTGGCCGGCGGTGCCGACCTCGTGGTGCTGGCGCTCGACCTGGATGCCGACGTTCTCCAGCTCCAGGGAGATCTCGGCGCGCAGGTCGGCGAAGTGGTCGACCGGCGGGGCCGGGAAGTAGCCGCCCTTGTAGCGGACCTTGTAACCACGGTTGTCCTCGATCGCGCCCGTGTTCCAGGCGCCGGCCTCGGAGTCGATGTGGTAGAAGCCCTCGTTCGACGTGGTGTTGAAGCGCACCGAGTCGAAGACGTAGAACTCGGCTTCGGGACCGAAGTACGCGGTGTCGGCGATGCCGGTGGAGGCGAGGTAGGCCTCGGCCTTCTTGGCGATGTTCCGCGGGTCACGGCTGTACTGCTCGCCGGTGATCGGGTCGTGGATGAAGAAGTTGATGTTCAGGGTCTTGTCACGGCGGAACGGATCCAGACGCGCCGTCGACAGGTCCGCGCGGAGCGCCATGTCGGACTCGTGGATCGCCTGGAAGCCGCGGATCGACGAGCCGTCGAAGGCCAGCTCATCGGACGGGTCGAACGCCGTGGCCGGGATCGTGAAGTGCTGCATCACGCCAGGAAGGTCGCAGAACCGGACGTCGACCATCTTGACGTCGTTGTCCGCGATGTACTTCTTGGCTTCGTCGGCGTTCTGGAACATCCAACTCCTCCTACTCCCGACCCGGGAGGGACGGGGTGGTTGTTCGGTCGTGCAGCCAGTGCGGTGGCACACGCTGACCACGACCCTAGGCAGACAGGATTTCTCCAGCATGACTCATTTGTTTCGCAGAAGTTAACCGGGCCGGGGATCCGGCCTGTCCAGCCCTCGTCGATCCGACCCGGGCAGGGGTGATCAAAAGCGCGCACAGTACCGTGGACGGGTGGACAACAGGCAGGCAATCGGTTCGTGGCTTTCCGGCCCCCGCGCGGCGGCCGAGGACATGGGAGCCGACTTCGGCTACCGGGGTGAGCGGCTCGGTCTCCCGCAGGAGGGGCCCGGCGCCATCGCCCCGCTCGGGCGGCGTTTCGGCGCCCTCTTCATCGACTGGGCCCTGTGCATGCTGATCGCATACGGGCTGCTGGCGAACGGCGACCAGCAGGCGGCCGGCAACTGGGCGCTGCTGATCTTCTTCGTACTGAGCGTGCTGACCGTCGGCACCATCGGCAGTACGCCCGGCAAGCGGCTCCTCGGCATCCGCGTCATCGCCGAGAACGGCGAGCGGCTGGGTGTCGTCCGCGTGCTCGTACGCAGCGTGCTGCTCTGCCTCGCCATCCCGGCGCTCGTCTGGGACCGCGACGGCCGCGGGCTGCACGACCGGCTGTCCCGCGCCGTTCAGGTGCGTATCTAGTCAGTACCACTGCCGATCCGGTCGGACCCCGGTCTCCCGCCGCCCCGGTTCGCGGGGCCGGGTCCGTACCCGCGTCCTTGTACACGTCCCCGCACGGGTCAGGTCCGGTCGGGATCGCCCGGGTCTCCGTCCCGGACCGGTCGTCCCGGACCCGGACGCCGAATCCCGTACGCGTACGAAGAGGGCGCCCCCGCATCCGCCGGGGCGCCCTCGTCGTACTCGTGTCGTCGTCGGAAACGTCAGCGCATCTTTCCGCCGCGCGGCATCCGCATGCCCTTCGGCATCGGACCCTTCGGCAGCGGCATGTTGCTCATCAGGTCGCCCATGGCGCGCAGCCGGTCGTTCGTCGTCGTCACCTGCGGGCCGCTGAGCACCCGCGGCAGCTTGAGCATCGTGGTCCGCAGCTTTTTCAGCGGCACCTGACCCTCGTCGGTGCCGACCGTGATGTCGTGCACCGGGACGTCCACGACGATGCGGGCCATCTTCTTCTTCTCGGCCGCCAGGAGGCTCTTCAGCCGGTTCGGGTTGCCCTCGGCCACCAGCACGATGCCGGCCTTGCCGACGGCCCGGTGGACGACGTCCTGGCTGCGGTTCATCGCGACCGCGGGTGTCGTGGTCCAGCCACGGCCGATGTTCTCCAGCACCGCGGCCGCCGCGCCCGGCTGTCCTTCCATCTGCCCGAAGGCAGCCCGCTCGGCGCGGCGTCCGAAGACGATCGCCATCGCGAGGAAGGCCAGCAGGAAGCCCAGAATGCCGAGATAGATCGGGTACCCGATCAGAAAACCGATCGCGAGGAAGACACCGAAGGTGACGATTCCCACACCCGCGACGACAAGACCGACCTTCGAGTCGGCCCGCCGGGTCATCTTGTACGTCAGGGCGATCTGCTTGAGCCGCCCGGGATTCGCTGAGGCAGCCGCAGCTGCCTGTTCCTTCCTCGCCATGTCTTGAAGTTTACGTGGCTCAGGAGGAGCGGGTCAGCGCGGCCTCCAGCACATGCTCGGTCTCGACCCGGTCCTTGGCGCGGCGCCTGTCCTCGAGCACCGCGGTCCACGCGTTGCGGCGGGCGGTGCGCTGGCCGCCGCTCAGGAGGACGGTCTCGACGGCGCGAAGGGCCTGGGTGAAGGTCGGGAAGGCGTTGGCGCGTACGGAGGTCGCGGCCTGCATGGCGGGTGTCTCCCTCGGGGGCGTGGTGAGAACGGGAGCGAGCGTGCGTGCGGTGCGTGAAGCCAGAGTCACTGATTGGTGTTACCAGGGCGTGACTGGTCGGTCAAACACCGATGAAACGTTTACGCGGCTCCCTGAAACCCTGACGCGGCCCGTACGCGCCCGCCACCTGCGGAGAGCGTATGGGCCGCGCCGAATCGGCCATTACCGGCCGGTAGCCTCTTGTGCGGGAATTCACACGGCCTGGGGGCCGCGATCTCGCCGCCTCGCTACGCAGCAGCCGATCGGCGCTGCTCCATCGCCTGCTGGAAGAGCCGCCCCGCCCGGTACGAGGACCGCACCAGCGGGCCCGACATCACACCGGAGAAGCCGATCTCGTCGGCCTCCTCCTTCAGCTCCACGAACTCCTGGGGCTTGACCCAGCGCTCCACGGGGTGGTGCCGGACCGAGGGGCGCAGGTACTGCGTGATCGTGATCAGCTCGCAGCCCGCGTCGTGCAGGTGCTGCAGTGCCTCGCTGACCTCCTCGCGGGTCTCGCCCATGCCGAGGATCAGGTTCGACTTGGTGACAAGTCCGGCCGCGCGGGCCTCCGTGATCACCTTGAGCGAGCGCTCGTAACGGAAGCCGGGGCGGATGCGCTTGAAGATCCGAGGCACGGTCTCGACGTTGTGCGCGAGTACCTCGGGGCGGGAGGAGAAGACCTCGGCCAGCTGGTCCGGCTCCGCGTTGAAGTCGGGGATCAGCAGCTCGACCTTGGTGCGGCCGGCCTCGCGGTCCGCGGTCTGCGCGTGGATCTGGCGCACGGTCTCCGCGTACAGCCAGGCGCCGCCGTCCTCCAGGTCGTCGCGGGCGACGCCGGTGATGGTGGCGTAGTTCAGGTCCATCGTGACGACCGACTCGCCGACGCGGCGCGGCTCGTCACGGTCGAGCGCCTGCGGCTTGCCCGTGTCGATCTGGCAGAAGTCGCAGCGTCGGGTGCACTGGTCACCGCCGATGAGGAAGGTCGCCTCGCGGTCCTCCCAGCACTCGAAGATGTTCGGACAGCCCGCTTCCTGGCAGACCGTGTGCAGACCCTCGCTCTTCACGAGCTTGTGCAGCTGGTTGTACTCGGGGCCCATTTTCGCCCGGGTCTTGATCCACTCGGGCTTGCGCTCGATGGGGGTCTGGCTGTTCCGGACCTCCAGGCGCAGCATCTTGCGTCCGTCGGGTGCGACAGCGGACACGACCGGCTCCCTACACTTCGATTCCTCGGCGAACACCAGGGTACGCCCGTTGTTTGTGAGGCCTTTACGGATGTCCTCACGGATGCCCTCAAGGGCAGCCTCCCGCCTGGCCAACCTCTGGCCAGAGGAAGGCATTCCTCAGGCGGTCGACGCGGGGGCCGGGGCCGTGGCCGGCGCGGCCTCGCGCTCGACGACCCGCGGCCTCAGGTCCGCGTTCTCCAGTACGTCACGAAGGTGCTTCTCGGCGACCGGCAGGACCTCCGCGATCGCCACATCGCGCCCCAGCTCGTTCGCGAGCGAGGCCACGCCCGCGTCCCGGATGCCGCACGGCACGATCCGGTCGAACCAGGTGTTGTCCGGGTTCACATTCAGGGCGAAGCCATGCATCGTCACGCCCTTGGCGACCCGGATGCCGATCGCGGCGAGCTTGCGGTCCTCACGCCGCTGGCCGGCGTTGGACGGGGCGTACTCGGGACCGCTGAGGCGCGGGTCGAACTCCTCGTCGTGCAGCCGCGGGTCGAAGTCGAGCGAGAGTCCTCCGATCGACGGGCGCTGGTCGACCGGGTCGCCGAGCACCCACACGCCGCTGCGGCCCTCCACGCGGCTGGTCTCCACGCCGAACTCCGCACACGTGCGGATCAGGGCCTCTTCCAACCGCCGCACATGGGCCACGACGTCCACCGGGCGGGGCAGCTGCATGATCGGATAGCCGACGAGCTGGCCGGGGCCGTGCCAGGTGATCTTGCCGCCACGGTCGACGTCGATGACCGGGGTGCCGTCCAGGGGGCGCTCACTGTCCTCCGTGCGCCGGCCCGCCGTGTAGACGGGCGGGTGCTCCAGCAACAGGCACGTGTCGGGGGTCTCGCCGGCGAACCGGGCCGCGTGCACGCGGCGCTGCTCGTCCCAGGCCGCCTGGTACTCGACGGCGTCCTCGCCGAAGCCCAGATGGACAAATCGCAGCTCGCTCACCGTTGTGCCTCCCTAAAGCTTTCACGGTGCACTCATGGCGCCCGGCCACTCTACGACTCGTGTCGCACGCGTCAGCGCCGCCCTCAATCCTCACACGATCGGATGAATGTGAAGCGAAGGTGGCGGTCGGCTCGGTGAGGGCCGCTAAATTCGCGCCGTTCCTCCCCCAGAGCTTCTCCCCCAGAGCTGCGCCTGGGGGGACCCCCAGGAGGTACCCCCATGGGCTGCACCCCGGGGCCCGGAAGGCAGGAGACCGCACAGCTGATGACGGAACGACCCCCGCAGCGCCATCCCAACCGCCAGCTCGCCGCGCTCATCGCAGAGGCCGGATTCTCCAACGCAGGGCTTGCCCGCCGGGTGGACCAGCTCGGCCTCGAGCACGGCCTCGACCTTCGGTACGACAAGACCTCGGTGACCCGGTGGCTGCGCGGGCAGCAGCCGCGCGGTACGACGCCGGCCCTCATCGCGGAGGTCTTCACACGGCGGCTCGGGCGGCGGCTGTCCGCGCAGGACCTGGGGCTGGACGCGTGTGCGCCGGTCTACGCGGGGCTGGAGTACGCGGCCACGCCCGAGGAGGCCGTGGACATCGTCGGCGGGCTGTGGCGCAAGGACTCGGGCAGCCACGCCGAGCTGCGGAAGATCGCGTTCACCCCGGCGGGGCTCGTCGTTCCGAGCCGGGACTGGCTGATCGGGCGGGCCGACGACCGGGTCGGCCGTGCGGACCCGTCCGCCGTGCAGCAGGGGGCGGCGCGGGTGCCCGCGCAGGGCCGGGCCTCCGTGCCGCGGCAGCGTGGGACGGACCGCGCGCCCGGCCAGAAGGTCACCTCCGGGGACATCTCGGCCCTGCGCTCGGTCGCCGAGCTCTTCCGCACGCTCGACCAGGCGTACGGCGGCGGGCACGCGCGCCAGGCCCTCGTCCGCTACCTGGAGCACGAGGCGGAGCCGATGCTGCGCGGCTCGTACGGGGAGACCGTCGGGCGGCGGCTCTTCGCGGCCGCCGCCGATCTGACCCGGCTCGCGGGCTGGACGTCGTACGACATCGCCGCGCACGGTCTCGCCCAGCGGTACTTCGTGCAGGCCCTGCGCCTCGCCCAGGCCGCGGGAGACCGGGCCTACGGGTCGTACGTGCTGGTCACGATGGCCCGGCAGGCGGTCTATCTGGGCCACGGGCGCGAGGCCGTACAGCTGACCCGGGTCGCGCAGCAGGGCGTGGGCTCGTCGGCCCCGCCCGTCGTGCAGGCCCTCCTCCACGCGGTGGAGGCCCGCGGTCATGGCGTGCTCGGGGAGGTGCGGGCCTGTACGGCCTCGCTCGTACGGGCCGAGCGGGCCCTGGAGGCGGCGCGGCCGGGCGACGAGGTCCCGCACTGGGCGCGCTTCTTCGACGAGGCGCAGCTGGCGGACGAGTTCGGGCACTGCCACCGCGATCTGCAGCAGTACCGGGCTGCCGTGCAGCACGCCGAGCGCGCGCTCCAACTGCGCGCGCCCGGGTATGCGCGCAGCCGGCTCTTCTGCCGGGTCGTGCTGGCGTCCGCGCGCCTCGGGCTCGGCGAGCTCGACCAGGCCTGCGCGCTCGGTGCCGAGGCCGCGCAGCAGGCATCCGAGATGCGGTCGGCGCGGGCGGTCGAGTACGTGCGCGACTTCGAGCGCCGCCTGGAGCCGTACCGCGACGCGGCCGCGGTACGTACGTACCGGGACCGCGTCGCGGCGATCGGCTGACGCCGGCGGCGGCTGCTCTGTCGGTTGCGTCTTCCGGCCTACGCGGCGGCTGTGCTCAGGGACGCGGCGGCGTACCCCGGCCGGACACCGAAGTCGCGCAGGATCGCCTGCGCGGCCCTGCGGCCCGAGAACAGCGCGCCCTGCACCGTGCTCGTGTCCCGGTGGTCGCCGCAGACGTAGAGCCCGTCGAGCAGCCGCACCGCGCGGCGCGGGTCGTGCGGCGGGGGCATCGCGGGCACGGCCTCCGGGTCGTGGTGGACGGCGAGCAGCTCCCAGTCGTCCGTGGGAGTGCCGTACAGAGAGGCGAGCTGGGCGCGGACGCGGCGGTCGAGGTCGGCGGGCGGGCGGCCGAGAACCGTGGAGGTGACCAGCGCGCGGCCGTGCGGGGCGCGGGAGGGATCGACCTCGCTCATCACCGTGGTGTGCGAGACGGGTCCGGTGTGGTCCGCGTCCAGCAGCAGCACAGGCTCGCTCAACGGTGGTTCGGGGGCGGCGTGGTGAAGGACCGTCACGGGATGGAAGGCGGGCACGCGCAGACCGGGAAGCAGGCCGGCGGCGGTGCGGGCGCCGGTCGCGAGGAGCAGCGAGCGGCAGCTGACGCGCCCGTGTTCCTCTGTGGTGACGGAACTGATCGACGCCTCGGTCACGCGCACGCCGGTGCGGACCGTGCCGGGCGGCAGGGCCTCCGCGAGCAGCTCTGGCAGCGTGGCCGCGCCGCCCGCCGGGACGCACAGCCGGCCACGCGCGAAGCCGCGCAGCACCAGGTCGGCGACGCGGCTGGAGGTGGTGAGCTCCGGATCGCCCAACAGGGCCGAGAGGAGCGGGCGGAGGAAGCCGTTGACGGTACGGGTCGCGAAGCCGCGGGCGTACAGGGCGTCCAGGGCGGGGAGTTCGGGGCGCGCGAGGAGGCGGCGTGGCGGGGTGGCGGCGAGACGGCCGAGCGCCGTGGCGAGGCGGGCCTGCTCGAAGGCCTCGCCGAGCGGGGTGCGGGGGGCGCTCGCGAGGGCGCGCGCGGCGGTGAGTGCTCCCTCTACGCCCCGGGGGGCGTGGGAGGACCCCCGGCGTGCGCTCTGGCGCACGCCTGCCCGGTGGTGTCGGCCCTCGCTGTGCACGAGCACGCCCGGCGAGAACGAGCGGAGTTCGAGCCCGAGCCCGGCGAGGCCGGGGGTGCGGCGGAGCTCCGGGTACGAGGTGTTGAGCAGCGGCCCGATCCGGTCGAGCCGGAATCCGTCGATCCGTTCCGTGGCCATCCGGCCCCCGACGGTGGGTGCGGCCTCCAGTACGGTGACCGTGACCCCCGCGCTGGTCAGCTGATGAGCCGCCGACAGGCCGGCGACACCGGCCCCGACGATGACGACGTCCGCGTGGCGTGCGCTGCTGAGCACGTGCCCCTCCCCGAGGTCGGCGCGGCTGGTGTGGGGCCTCATTCCCCCAACCGGCCTGCGCAATGCGGAAGTTCGGGTGGAGAGTAGAAACCTCCTGCCTGCCGTGCCGCCACCCGCGCGCGTCGGTCGCCCGGCAGCACGGGGTCGTACGTGTGTGCGCCTCCCCTCGCGGGCGGGGCGCCGCCGGCGGTGGCTCGGGCCCGGGGCCTCTGGGGCGCGCGAGGGGCGGGGGCGCCTACGGTGGGCCCACGCGGCGGAGCCGCAGATCGACACAGCCCCGCCCGGCCCCTTCCCGAACCGGGGCTCCGCCCCAGACCTCGTCTGCGAGGGCTCCGCCCCCGAATCCCCGGGCGTCTCCATCTCCCTATGCCCTGGCGCGCGTGGGGCCCCTCAGTGAGGCTGCGTTTCGGGGCTCCGCCCCGGATCCCCGCCCCTACGCCCTCCGAGCGTGGGGGATTTGGGCTCCATTGGCCTTCGACCCAGCCGGCGGTTCGGGGCGCGTTCCGCCCCGGCGTCTTGCGGGCGGATGCGCGGGACCCGTCCGGGGGGTGGGGCGCTTGCGAGGCCCGTGCGGCGTTTGCGGGCGGATGCGCGGGATCCGCTCGCAGTGTGGGGCGCTTGCGAAGCGGGTCCGGCGTCTTGCGGGCGGATGCGCGGGACCCGTCCGGGGGTGGGGCGCTTGCGAGGCCCGTCCGGAGTGCGGGGACGGACGCTCCGCCCACGCGTCGGTACGGGGACGCCTCCGGGCCGCGCACAGGGCGCAGGGGTGCGAAGGCGGGGTCCTTTCGGTCAGGGAAGCGCCGCGCGGATCGCGGTGTCGATCGAGGGGTGCGTGAAGGTGAAGCCCGATTCGATGAGCTTCTTGGGGAGGACGCGCTGGCTGCCGAGGACATCCTCGGCGAATGCGCCGAGGACGATGCGGAGGGCGAAGGGCGGGACCGTGAAGAGGGTCGGGCGGTGGAGGACGCGGCCCATGGCCTCCGTGACCTCACGGTTGGTGAGGGGGGTCGGGGCAGTCAGGTTGACCGGGCCGGAGAGGGCGTCCGTGTCGATGATGTGACGGAGGGCCGCGACCTCGTCGTGCAGGGAGATGAAGCTCCAGTACTGGTGCCCCTTGCCGAGCCGCCCGCCCAGGCCCGCCCGGAAGATGGGGAACAGGCGTCCCCAGGCGCCGCCCTCGCGGGCCACCACCAGGCCCGTACGGGCGAAGGCGACCCGGATGCCCGCCTCCTGCGCCGGGGCCGCCGCCGCCTCCCAGTCCTCGCACACCGACGCCAGGAAGCCCGGGCCGGGGGGCGCGCTCTCGTCGACGGCGCGGTCGCCGGTGTCGCCGTAGTAGCCGACCGCGGTGCCGCAGATCAGCACCCGCGGCGGCACCTCCAGCGAGGCCACGGCCTCCGCGATCGCGGCGGTGCCGAGCACCCGGCTGTCCCGGATCTCCTTCTTGTACGCCTCCGTCCACCGATGCTCACCGACCCCCGCGCCCGCCAGGTGCACGACCGCCTCGCAGCCGATGAGACCCGCCGCGTCCACGTACTGCCGGAGCGGGTCCCACTCCACCTCGTCGGCTGTGCGCCGGGGCCGCCGCACGAGCCGTACCACGTCGTGCCCGTCCCCCAGCAGGGAACGAACGAGTGCCGTACCGATGAGCCCGGTCGAGCCGGTGACCGCGATGCGCATACGTCACATCCTGCCCGCATGGCACAGTGGCCGTCATGTCCGAGCCCGGCACGCCGCCCGTCTTCATACGCCCCGCCCGCCTCACCGACGACGCCGCACTGGGGGAGCTGGACCGGGCCGCCTGGTCCACGCTGCACGCCGTGCTGCCGCGCCCGATGCCGCCGTACGAGCCGTTCTTCGACGAAGCGCACCGGCCCGACGGCTATCTGGTCGCGGAAACGGTCGCGGAAACGGTCGCGGAAACGATCCCGGACGAGGCCGCGTCGGCGAACGCGCAGACGGACGACGGCGGCACCGGCCGCCGGATCGCCGGGTACATCCGCCTCGGTTTCCCGACCCGGCTCGCCTGCAACCAGCACGTGCGCCAGGTCCAGGGCCTCGCCGTGGCCGGCTGGGCCCGCGGCCGGGGCGTCGCACGGGCGCTGCTGCGGGCCGCCGGCGACGAGGCGCGGCGGCAGGGCGCGGTCCGGATCACCCTGCGCGTGCTCGGTCACAACACCCCCGCCCGGCGTCTGTACGAGTCCGAGGGGTACGTCGTCGAGGGCATCCTGCCCGGCGAGTTCTTCCTGGCCGGACGGTACGTCGACGACGTCCTCATGGGCCGCTCGCTCACCCCGTAGCGGGCGCCTCGCCGGTCAACGGGCGCATCCCTCGGCTCAGTTCCCGCGGACACCGCACCGCGAGCGGGCCGGTGCGTTCGCCGTACCTGCCGCCGGTGCGTCCGTCTCCGCCCAGGACTCCAGCGCCGTCCGGCCGCGCCCGGGGCCGCCGCCGACAGCCGGCCCCAGCGGGCCGGCACCGGCAGCTGCCGCTCCTCCGCCTCCCGGTTCACCGGTACAGGACCGCTCGCAGCGCCGGGTCCGCCGCGGCCGCGCGCACCAGCTCCGCGTCCAGCGCTGCCCTTCCGCCGCCTCGTCGCCCGAGCCTGACAGGGCCTCGGCGATCGACCGCTCCAACGCCTGGGACACGGCCGTGCCCGGCTCGACGCCCGCCGGCAGCAGGCCCCGGCCTCCCCGACGACGGCGGCATGACGCTGTTCTACGAAGCCCGCCCCGGCCATCGGCGCCGGCTTCGCCGGTCCGGACACGGCCGCCGGTGTCGTCGCCATGCTCGGTTCGGACGACGGCGCGTTCCTCACCGGCACGGAGATCCGTATGAAGGCGGCACGCACCTCTGACACGTAGGACTGACACGTATGACGCAACGACAGGGACGACGCGTACGAGTCGTCACATCCCGAAGCGGTCCCAGAGTGCGGGGAAACGCTCGGCCAGCGCGTGGTCGTCGTCGAAGTCGAACGGCGCACCTTCCGGCTCCGGAGCCTGCGAGGGGATCCCCAGATCGGGCGCGACCACCCCGGTGAGCTGCTCGTACGCCTCGTCCGCCGCGTACCCCAGCTCCTCCCCGTCCCCGTCGATCTCCTCGTCGAAGTCGTCCAGGAGGTCGGCGAGGGAGTCGGGGTCGTGCACCGCGGCCTCGAAGACCTCCCGCCCCTGGCCGATCAGCCAGCACCGGAAGTAGTCGAAGGCGTCGTCGCTCGCGCCGCCCAGCAGCACGGCGGCCGCGCCCCACAGATCCCAGCGGTACGCGCGGTTGTAGCGCGCCTCGAAGTGGCGGGCGAAGTCCAGGACGGAGTCGGGATCGAGCTGCAGCAGCCGATCGACCAGCAGGTCGGCCTGCTCTTCGGGGTCGCCCTCGGCAGCCTCGCGAGTGCCGTCGATGATCTCCCAGAACTCCGTCTCGTCCATCACGGGACAAGCATCGGGGTTTGCGGAGAGTGGCGCACGTGGAGCCACCGAAATGCTGCCTTTCGGAAATGTGGACAGAGGGTGTCGGATTTCCGTGCGACCGTCGCACCATGACGACCGACACAGCACTGCAGGGGAAGATCGCGCTGGTCGCGGGGGCGACACGGGGCGCGGGCCGCGCCATCGCCGTACAACTGGGCGCGGCGGGCGCGACGGTCTATGTGACCGGCCGTACGACAAGGGAACGCATCAGCGAGGTCGGGAGGGCGACGGAGACGATCGAGCAGACGGCGGAGCTCGTCACCGAGGCGGGTGGCAGGGGCATCGCCGTGGCGACCGACCATCTGGACGTGGAGCAGGTGCGGGCGCTGGTCGCTGGCATCGACAAGGACCACGGCCGGCTGGACATCCTCGTCAACGACGTCTGGGGCGGCGAGCACCTCGTCGTCTGGAACACCAAGATGTGGGACACCGACCTGGCGAGCGGGCTGCGCATGCTGGAGCTCGGCGTCCGCAGCCACATCATCACCAGCAGCTGCGCGCTGCCGCTGCTCGTGCGCAACCCCGGCGGACTCGTCGTCGAGGTCACCGACGGCACGGCCGGAACGAACCGGCGCTTCCGCGAGAACTTCTACTACGACCTCACCAAGAACGCCCCGATCCGGATGGCCTTCACACTCGGCGAGGACCTGAAGAGCGTCGGCGGCACGGCGGTCTGCGTCAGCCCCGGCTACCTCCGCTCCGAGCAGATGCTGGAGGCCTTCGGCGTACGGGAGGAGAACTGGCGGGACGCGATCGCCGAGCAGCCGCACTTCGCGATCGCCGAATCGCCCGCGTACGTGGGACGGGCGGTCGCCGCACTCGCCTCCGACCCGGAGCGGGCACGGTGGAACGGCCGGTCGCTCTCCAGCGGTCAGCTTGCGAAGGAGTACGGCTTCACGGACGTCGACGGCAGCAGGCCGGACGGGTGGGCGTACTTCGAGGACGTCGTGTACGGCGGCAAGGACGGGACGGCGGACGACTACCGCTGACCCTCGGTGACGGCGCCCTCGGCGCCCTTCGTGTAGAGGGCGTGCATACGGGAGGCGGCCTCCGCGAACCGCTCGCGGAGGTCCGCCGGCTCCAGCACCTCCAACTCCGGGCCGAGGGAGAGGAGCTGAGTGAACGCCACCACGTCGGACTCGACAGGCAGGGTGACCGTGACCCAGCCCTGCCCGTCCGGCGGTCCCGCGGCCTCCAGAGCCTCCTGGGCGGCGGCGCGATCGGCGACGTACGGGAGCCGGTGTGCGGCGTCGGGGGAGAGCCGGACCACCACCTCGGAGCGCAGGATCGAGCGGGCGAACTGCGCCGCGCGCTCCTCCCAGAAGGCGGGCAGATCGAAGGACTCGTCGCGTGCGAAGCGGCGCTCGGTGAGGGCGACGGCGGTGAAGCGGTCGATCCGGTAGACCCGGAACGACGTGCCGTCGGCGCGGGCGCACAGGTACCAGACCCCGGCTTTGAGAACGAGCCCGTACGGCTCCAACTCACGGTCGGCGTCCCGGTAGCGGGCGGCGAGCACCCGGTCGTCCCAGACGGCCTCGGCGACGACCGGAAGCAGGTCGGGGGCCGTGGGCTCCTGGTACCAGCCGGGCGCGTCCAGATGGAACCGCTGCGCCGCCGACCGTGAGGCGTTCTTCAGCGACGGCAGCAGCGCGGCGGACACCTTGAGCTGAGCGGCGGACGCCGCGTCCTCCAGACCCATCTCGCGCAGCGCCCCCGGCACCCCGGACAGGAACAGCGCCTCGGCCTCGGTCCTGGCGAGCCCGGTCAACCGCGTCCGGTACCCGCCGATCAGCCGGTATCCGCCGGCCCGCCCCCGGTCCGCGTACACCGGCACCCCCGCCTCCGACAGCGCGAGCGCGTCGCGGGTGATGGTCCGCTCGGACACTTCGAGCTCCTGGGCGAGCTCGGCGGCGGTCATGGACGGCCGCGACTGGAGAAGGAGGACCATCTTGATGAGCCGGGCAGCACGCATGAGGTCATTGTCGCGGGCGTTGCCCACGTGCCGGCTCGCCCTGCGGGCGGCCGGACCGCCGGGCCCGGCACGGGCGGTGTCCCGAGTGTCCGTCCTCACTCGCCGGACGGCCTGGAGCGACCGCCACCGGGGCGGTGTCCCGAGTGTCCGTCCTCACTCGCCGGACGGGCCGGAACGAGCCGGTACGGCCGCAGGCGGAAGCCCCCCGCCGCTCGGCAGCGGCGGGGGGCTTCACGGCGAATTGCAGGCCGTACAGGCCCTACAGGCCGTACCGCTCCCGCGCGTCCTTCACCGCGGACGCCGGGACCTCGCCGCGGCGTGCGAGCTGGGCCAGAGCGGCGACCACGACGGACTGGGCGTCGACGCCGAAGTGGCGGCGGGCCGCCTCGCGCGTGTCCGACAGGCCGAAGCCGTCGGCGCCGAGCGAGGACCAGTCCTGCTCCACCCACTGGGCGATCTGGTCCGGGACCTGGCGCATGTAGTCGGTGACCGCGAGCACCGGGCCCTCGGCGCCCTCGAGCGCCTGGCGTACGTACGGCACACGGGACTCGCCGCGCAGCAGCGCCGCATCCGCCTCCAGCGCGTCGCGCCGCAGCTCGGTCCAGGAGGTCGCGGACCAGACGTCGGCCGTCACGCCCCAGTCGGCGGCGAGCAGCTTCTGCGCCTCGAGCGCCCAGTGGATCGCCGTGCCCGAGGAGAGCAGCTGGATGCGCGGGTTGTCCGCCGCGCCCTCGCCCTCCTTGAAGCGGTACAGACCGCGGACGATGCCCTCGTCCACACCCTCCGGCTTGGCGGGCTGCTGCATCGGCTCGTTGTAGACCGTCAGGTAGTAGAAGACGTCCGCGTCCTCTCCCGGGCGGGCTTCGCCGTACATCCTCCGCAGACCGTCCTTGACGATCGCCGCGACCTCGTACGCGAACGCCGGGTCGTACGTCAGCGCCGCCGGGTTCGTCGCCGCGATCATCGGCGAGTGGCCGTCCGCGTGCTGCAGACCCTCACCCGTCATGGTCGTGCGGCCGGCCGTGGCGCCCACCAGGAAGCCCTTGCCGAGCTGGTCGGCGAGCTGCCACATCTGGTCGGCGGTGCGCTGCCAGCCGAACATCGAGTAGAAGATGTAGAAGGGGATCATCGTCTCGCCGTGTGTCGAGTACGACGTCGACGCGGCGATGAAGTCGGCCATCGAACCGGCCTCGGTGATGCCCTCGTTGAGGATCTGGCCGTCCTTGGCCTCGCGGTAGTACATCAGCTGGTCGCGGTCGACCGGCTCGTACGTCTGGCCCTTCGGCGAGTAGATGCCGATCGCCGGGAACAGCGACTCCATACCGAACGTACGCGCCTCGTCGGGGACGATCGGCACCCAGCGCCTGCCGGTCTCCTTGTCCCGGATCAGGTCCTTGACCAGGCGGACGAAGGCCTGCGTCGTCGCCACGGCCTGCTTGCCGGAGCCCTTGTCGAAGGCGGTGAACGCCTTCTCGGCGGGGGCGGGCAGCGGGGCGACCGGGTGGACGCGGCGGGCCGGGGCCGGGCCGCCGAGGGCCGCGCGGCGCTCCTGGAGGTAGCGGAACTCGGGGGAGTCCGCACCCGGGTGGACGTACGGCACCTGGCCGTCGGCGAACCGCGCGTCGGCGATCGGCAGGTCGAGCAGGTCCCGCATCGTCCTGAACTCGTCCACCGTCAGCTTCTTCATCTGGTGGTTGGCGTTCTTGGACGCGAAGCTCTCGCCGAGCGTGTGGCCCTTGACCGTCTGGGCCAGGATCACCGTCGGGGCGCCCTTGTGCTCCACGGCGGCCTTGTACGCGGCGTACACCTTGCGCGGCTCGTGACCACCGCGCGAGAAATGGAAGCACTCCAGGATCTTGTCGTCGGACAGCAGCTTCGCCATCTCGACGAGCGCCGGGTCCTTGCCGAAGAAGTCCTCGCGGATGTAGGCGGCGTCGCGGGTCTGGTACGTCTGGACCTGCGCGTCCGGGACCTCGCGGAGGCGGCGGACCAGGGCGCCGGTGGTGTCGAGCTGGAAGAGCTCGTCCCAGGCATTGCCCCACAGGGTCTTGACGACGTTCCAGCCGGCGCCCCGGAACTGGGCCTCCAGCTCCTGCACGATCTTGAAGTTGGCGCGGACCGGGCCGTCGAGGCGCTGCAGGTTGCAGTTGATGACGAAGGTCAGGTTGTCCAGGCCCTCGCGGGCGGCGAGAGCCAGAGCCGCGGTCGACTCGGGCTCGTCCATCTCGCCGTCGCCGAGGAAGGCCCAGACGTGCGACGCGGAGACGTCCTTGATGCCGCGGTTGGTCAGATAACGGTTGAAGCGCGCCTGGTAGATCGCCGAGAGCGGGCCGAGGCCCATGGAGACCGTCGGGAACTCCCAGAGCCACGGCAGCCGGCGCGGGTGCGGGTACGACGGCAGACCGTCGCCGCCGGACTCCTGCCGGAACTTGTCCAGGTGGGCCTCGGTGAGGCGGCCGTCGAGGAAGGCGCGGGCGTAGATGCCGGGGGCCGCGTGGCCCTGGATGTACAGCTGGTCGCCGGAACCGTCGGCCTCCTTCCCACGGAAGAAGTGGTTGAAGCCGGTCTCGTAGAGCCAGGCGGCGGAGGCGAAGGTGGAGATGTGGCCGCCGAGGCCGTACTTGGAGCCGCGGGTGACCATGACGGCGGCGTTCCACCGGTTCCAGGCGGCGATACGGCGCTCCAACTCCTCGTCGCCGGCCACGGCGGGCTCGGCGGAGGTCGGGATGGAGTTGACGTAGTCCGTCTCCAGCAGCTTGGGCAGGTCCAGCCCTGAGACACCCTCGGCGTGCTGGAGGGTGCGTCGCATGAGGTACGCGGCGCGGTGGGGGCCGGCAGCCTTGGTGACGGCGTCGAGGGAGGCCGCCCATTCGGCGGTCTCCTCGGTGTCACGGTCCGGGAGCTGGTCGAGCTCGCTCGGAAGCTTGCCTACGGGGTCGGTCATGATCGCCGCCTTCCGGAGTGGGAGGGGGTGGAGAAAGGGGCCTTGTCTGGCAGGACGGGGCCGCGGACTGGTGAGTCCGCTGTCGACTGTAAGCCGACGATCGATGATCGATCAAAGTTTGAAGCGAAAAACTTCTTCAGATCGACAAAGTCGGCACAGGGTGCCGCGAATCGGGGCACCCGGTGCCGGTTTTTCCCTGCGGGGCTCCGCCCCGCGCCGGCCCGGGTCTGCCTGGTGCCCGAGGCGGCCGGTACCGGGCGCCTCCGGCGGTGTGCGGGATTTGTGGTGGCCGGTACCGCCCGGTGGGCCGGTGTGTCCGTCCTCAAGCTCCCCCTACGCCCCGCGGAGTGGGGACCCCCCGGGCGGGCTCGGTGCCGCTGCTGTGGGTGGGTGGGTGGGTGGTGGTTCGGGGCCCCTCCGGGCTCGCCTCCTCGGAAATCGGTGGGTACGGCGTCATCCACGTCCATCGCCCGATTTCCTGCGGGGGCGACCCTGCACGGCCCCGCACCGGGCACGCACCCGACTGCAGGCCGGGGGGTGGTCTGTGCCCACCCGATCCGCCCCGGCGGAACGACGGCCCACAAACCAGACGGCCCACAAACCAACGGACTGCCAACCGCCGGGGCGAGCCCTCACCGATGACCACGCCCGGGCTGCGCAGGGGGCGTGTTCGGGACACTGATGCGTGCTTTGTGGCGTGCGGCATGGGCGCTGACGGGGGGTGCGCGGTGGCGCGCCGTACGGGGGCCGGGGGCGTCCCCCGGAAAGACACAGCATGCCGTCCCGGATACGAGCCCCGGACCGGCACCGCGACGACACCACGGGGCACCCCGACAACCCAGCCCGTCCGGGGCTGCTTGGCGGTGTCGGTGAGCGGCAGAGCCGAAGCCCTTCGGCCTGCGGATGGCGGGGGTGGCGGGGGACGGACACACCGGGTCACCGGGTCACCATCCGGTACCGGGTACACCGGGCGGGCCCTGGTCCCGGCGCGGCACCGCGAATGCCGGGCGAGCCCAGGCATCGGGGCGCGGGGTGCCTGCACAGGTGCTGCGCACGAGGCGCTGCGTACGAGGCGCTGCGTGCGAGGCGCTGCGTGCGAGGCGCTGCGCATGAGGCGCTGCGTGCGAGGCGCTGCGCATGAGGCGCTACGCGCGGGGCGCGCAGCCCAGGACGTGGGCCTTGACCAGCGCGCCGATCGCCGGGTCGTGGCGCCGGAAAGCCGCGACCAGCTCCTCGTGCTCCTCCGCGTACGACTTCTGCTTCGTGCCCAGCCACCGGATGGACAGCGCGGTGAAGACCTCGATCCCGAGTCCCTCCCAGGTGTGCAGCAGCACCCCGTTCCCCGCCGCCTTCACCAGCTCCCGGTGGAAGGCCACCGTGTGCCGCACCTGCGCCGTCCCGTCCGCCGCGCGGTCCGCCTCGTACAACGCCGTCACATGCGGCTCCAGGGCCGAGCAGTCGGCCGCCAGCCGCTCCGCGGCCAGTTCCGCCGCGATCTGCTCCAGGCCGGCCCGGACCGGGTAGCTCTCCTCCAGGTCCGCCGCCGTCAGATTCCGCACCCGTACGCCCTTGTTGGGCGCCGACTCGATCAGCCGGAGCGACTCCAGCTCGCGCAGCGCCTCCCGTACGGGCGTCTGGCTCACGGCCAGTTCCGTCGCGATGCGACGCTCGACGATCCGCTCGCCCGGCTTCCAGCGGCCGCTGACGATGCCCTCCACGATGTGCTCGCGGATCTGGTCGCGCAGCGAGTGGACGACGGGCATGGTCATGGACCGCTCCTTCAAGAAGAGCAAGAAGAGAAGACTCCTAGACAATACGGCGGCGCCCCTGCCGGAAAGTACTCCCCGGCAGGGGCGCCGCTGGTGAGGCTGGTTACAGCCGAGTAGCGATCTTGGCGCAGAGCCCTCGGCCCTCAGAGACCGAGCTCGACCTCGAACTCGCCGGCCTCCAGGATCGCCTTGACCGCCGTCAGGTAGCGGGCGGCGTCGGCGCCGTCCACCAGACGGTGGTCGTAGGAGAGCGTCAGGTACGTCGTGTCCCGGACGCCGATGACCGTGCCCTCGGCGGTCTCGATGACGGCCGGACGCTTGACCGTCGCGCCGATGCCCAGGATCGCGACCTGGTTCGGCGGCACGATGATCGTGTCGAACAGCGCACCGCGCGAACCGGTGTTACTGATGGTGAAGGTCGCACCGGCCAGCTCGTCCGGTGTGATCTTGCTGCCGCGGACCTTGGCCGCCAGGTCGGCGGTGGCCTTGGCGATGCCGGCCAGGTTGAGGTCGCCCGCACCCTTGATGACCGGGGTCATCAGGCCCCTCTCGGAGTCCACGGCGATGCCGATGTTCTCCGAGTCGAAGTAGGTGATGGTGCCCTCGTCCTCGTTGATCCGGGCGTTGATGACCGGGTGGGCCTTCAGCGCCTGGGCGGCGGCCTTGACGAAGAACGGCATCGGGGACAGCTTGACGCCCTCGCGGGCGGCGAACGCACCCTTGGCCTGGTTGCGCAGCCTCATCACCTTGGTGACGTCGACCTCGACGACCGAGGACAGCTGGGCCTGGCTGTGCAGCGCCTTCATCATGTTGTCGCCGATGACCTTGCGCATACGGGTCATCTTGACCGTCTGGCCACGCAGCGGGGAGACCTCGAGGACCGGGGCCTTCTTCGCGGCGGCCGGAGCAGCGGCGGCCGGAGCCGGGGCAGCGGCGGCGGCCTTCGCGGCCTCGGCGGCGGCGATGACGTCCTGCTTGCGGATGCGGCCACCGACGCCGGTGCCCTTGACCGTGGACAGGTCCACACCGTTCTCGGCGGCGAGCTTACGGACCAGCGGCGTGACGTACGCGCCCTCGTCCTCCGGAGCGGCGGCGGCCGGAGCCGGAGCCGGGGCAGCCGGCGCAACAGGCGCAGCCGGAGCCGGAGCGGCGGGAGCGGCCTGGACCGGCGCGGGCGCCGGGGCCGGAGCGGCCGGGGCAGCAGGAGCCGGGGCCGGGGCCGGAGCGGCCGGGGCAGCAGGGGCCGGGGCCGGGGCCGGGGCGGCGGCAGGGGCCGGAGCCGCGGGGGCGGCAGGAGCAGCCGGAGCGGCACCCGGGGCACCGATCACGGCGAGCTTCGCGCCCACCTCGGCGGTCTCGTCCTCGCCGACCACGATCTCCAGCAGCACGCCGGACGTCGGCGCGGGGATCTCGGTGTCGACCTTGTCCGTGGAGACCTCGAGCAGCGGCTCGTCCTCGGCGACCTCCTCGCCGACCTGCTTCAGCCAGCGGGTGACGGTGCCCTCGGTGACCGACTCGCCCAGCGCGGGCAGTACGACGTCGGTGCCGGCGGCGCCGCCGGCCGGAGCGGCGGCGGGGGCCGGAGCGGGGGCCTCGGCGGCGGGTGCGGCCGGAGCCGCGGGGGCCTCGGCGGCTGCGGCGGCCGGGGCCGGGGCGGCAGCGGGCGCGCCCGTGCCGTCGTCGATGACGGCGAGCTCGGCGCCGACCTCGACGGTCTCGTCCTCGGCGACCTTGATGGACGCGAGGACACCGGAGGCCGGTGCGGGGATCTCGGTGTCGACCTTGTCGGTCGACACCTCGAGCAGCGGCTCGTCAGCCTCGACGCGCTCGCCTTCGGCCTTCAGCCAGCGGGTGACGGTGCCCTCGGTGACGCTCTCGCCGAGCGCCGGAAGGGTTACGGAAACCGGCATGGTTTCGGTTGCTCCTTACGAATGTGCGGTAGTGGTCGTCGTCGCGCCCGTTGACTGAATCAGTCGTGGGAGTGGAGGGGCTTGCCCGCCAGGGCCAGGTGAGCCTCGCCGAGCGCCTCGTTCTGCGTCGGGTGCGCGTGGATGAGCTGCGCGACCTCGGCCGGCAGAGCCTCCCAGTTGTAGATCAGCTGAGCCTCACCGACCTGCTCGCCCATACGGTCACCGACCATGTGGACGCCGACCACGGCACCGTCCTTGACCTGGACGAGCTTGATCTCGCCCGCGGTCTTCAGGATCTTGCTCTTGCCGTTGCCCGCGAGGTTGTACTTCAGAGCGACGACCTTGTCCGCGCCGTAGATCTCCTTGGCCTTGGCCTCGGTGACACCGACGGAGGCGACCTCCGGGTGGCAGTACGTCACCCGCGGCACGCCGTCGTAGTCGATCGGGACGGTCTTCAGACCGGCCAGACGCTCTGCCACCAGGATGCCCTCGGCGAAGCCGACGTGCGCGAGCTGGAGCGTCGGGACGAGGTCACCGACGGCCGAGATGGTCGGCACGTTGGTCCGCATGTACTCGTCGACGAGGACGTAGCCGCGCTCCATGGCGACCCCGGCCTCCTCGTAGCCCAGGCCCTGCGAGACCGGGCCGCGGCCGACGGCGACCAGCAGCACCTCGGCCTCGAAGGTCTTGCCGTCGGCGAGGGTGACCCGCACACCGTCCTCGGTGTACTCGGCCTTCTCGAAGAAGGTGCCGAGGTTGAACTTGATGCCGCGCTTGCGGAAGGCGCGCTCGAGAAGCTTCGAGCTGTTCTCGTCCTCGACCGGGACGAGGTGCTTCAGGGCCTCGATGATCGTGATGTCGGTGCCGAAGGACTTCCACGCGGAGGCGAACTCGACGCCGATGACGCCGCCGCCCAGCACGATCGCGGACTTCGGCACGCGGTCCAGGACCAGGGCGTGGTCGGAGGAGATGATGCGGTTGCCGTCGATGGTCAGACCCGGCAGCGACTTCGGCACGGAACCGGTGGCGAGGAGGACGTGGCGGCCCTGGACGCGTCGGCCGTTGACGTCGACGGAGGTGGGGGACGACAGCCGGCCCTCGCCCTCGATGTACGTCACCTTGCGGGAGGCGATCAGACCCTGCAGGCCCTTGTACAGCCCGGAGATCACCTCGTCCTTGTACTTGTGTACGGCCGGGACGTCGATGCCCTCGAAGGTGGCCTTGACGCCGAACTGCTCGCTCTCACGGGCCTGGTCGGCGATCTCGCCGGCGTGCAGCAGGGCCTTGGTGGGAATGCATCCGCGGTGCAGGCAGGTGCCGCCGACCTTGTCCTTCTCGATCAGGGCGACGTCCAGGCCCAGCTGCGCTCCGCGCAGTGCCGCGGCGTAACCGCCGCTACCACCGCCGAGGATCACTAGGTCGAAAACGGTGCTGGCGTCGTTCGCCACGTCACGTCCTCCATGCATGTGCGCCGGGCGCCGGTCGTCCAGACCCACGCGGCGGCTGGTGTTCGGCCGCATTTCTTCGGCCCTGTGGTGGGGCCCTGTCCTGCCGAGAACCCATCTTCGCACTTGTCGACGGAAGGCGGGACGCGGGGCCGGGGTCCGGGACGGCGGTTCTGCCGTCCCCCGCGGTTACTCGTCCGTGTGAACCTACGGATTCCGGTGAAGGCGCACGGCCCCGGGGGTATTCCCGGGGCCGTGCTTCGGCGCGAGCGCCGGATCCGCCGAAGCGGCCGGTCGCCGCGCCTGCTGCCTTACATCAGCCCAGGTCACCGGCGGCAGTGCGCTCGGCGAGCTTCACCAGGGTGCGGACCGCGGAGCCGGTGCCGCCCTTCGGGGTGTAGCCGAACGGGCCGCCCTCGTTGAAGGCCGGGCCCGCGATGTCCAGGTGGGCCCAGGTGATGCCCTCGCCGACGAACTCCTTCAGGAACAGACCGGCGACCAGGCCGCCGCCCATCCGCTCGCCCATGTTGGCGATGTCGGCGGTCGGGGAGTCCATGCCCTTGCGCAGGTCGGCCGGGAGCGGCATCGGCCAGGAGTCCTCGCCCACCTCCTCGGCGATCTCGTGGACGGCCGTACGGAACGCGTCGTCGTTGGCCATGACGCCGAACCTGCGGTGGCCCAGCGCCAGCACCATCGCGCCGGTCAGGGTCGCCACGTCCACGATCGCGTCGGGGTTCTCCTCCGACGCCCTGGTGAGCGCGTCGGCCAGCACCAGGCGGCCCTCGGCGTCGGTGTTGAGCACCTCGACCGTCTTGCCGCTGTACATGCGCAGGACGTCGCCGGGGCGGGTGGCGGTGCCGGAGGGCATGTTCTCGGCGAGCGCCAGCCAGCCGGTGACATTGACCTCGAGGCCGAGACGGGCGGCCGTGACGACGGCGGCGAAGACCGCGGCGGCGCCGCTCATGTCGCACTTCATCGTCTCGTTGTGGCCGGCCGGCTTCAGCGAGATGCCGCCCGAGTCGTACGTGATGCCCTTGCCGACCAGGGCCAGGCTCTTCTCCGCCTTGGGGTGCGTGTAGCCGAGGCGCACCAGGCGCGGACCGTTCGCCGCACCCTGGCCGACGCCGAGGATGCCGCCGTAGCCGCCCTTGACGAGCGCCTTCTCGTCGAGCACCTGCACCTTGATGCCGTGCTCCTTGCCGGCGGCGGTGGCGACGGCGGCGAACGACTCGGGGAAGAGGTCGTTCGGCGGGGTGTTGACCAGGTCGCGGGCGCGGTTGATCTCCTCGGTCAGCGCGATGGCCCGCTCGGCCGCGGCCTTGTGCGCCTTGTCGCGCGGCTTGGCGCCGAGCAGGGCGACCTCGGCCAGCGGCTGCTTCGGGCCGTTGTCGTTCTTCTCGTTCTTCGCGGCCTTGCCGTTGCCGCCGTCCTGGTACGCGGTGAAGGCGTACGCGCCGAGCAGCGCGCCCTCCGCGACGGCCTCGACGTCCTCGGAGGCCTCGACCGGCAGCGCGAAGGCGGCCTTCTTCGTGCCCGCCAGGGCGCGGGCGGCGGATCCGGCGGCTCGCCGCAGCGACTCGGCCGTGTAGGCCTCGTCCTTCTCCGGGGCCTGGCCGAGACCGACCGCCACCACGACCGGGGCCTTCAGGCCCGACGGTGCGGGCAGCTTGGTCACCTCGCCCTCGGCACCCGAGGCACCGAGGGTCTCCAGGACGGTGGCGAGCTTTCCGTCGAACGCCTTGTCCACGGCCTCGGCGCCGGCGGCGACGACCGGGCCCTTGGCGCCCTTCGCGACGCCGACGACGATCGCGTCGGCGCGCAGCGTCGAAGCGCCGGCAGTGCTGAGAGTGAGAGCAGTCACGGTGGTGAATTCTCGCTTCCGTTTGAGTTCGATGGCCGAGGTGGTGGGGTCGGCCGTGCCCGGCGCATCGTAAATCGGGCCAGTCGGAGCGCCGTAACGAGCCTACGCGCGCCTGCGATGTTCGCTCACGCCCGCGGTGGTTCACCCATCCGTGGTGTCTCCGTCACGTTCGCCGTACGGACCGTGAGTCCTCCGTCACACTCGGGGCGAATGCGCAAGGGAGCGAGTGGCTGCTTTGCATGATTTCCACAGGTCCTCCGCGCAATGTCCGCACGGAGGCCTCCGAGGTGGGGGATGCGCGATGGCGTACGGAATCGGTAGGGGCAGACTCGGCGGCACGTTCAGCAGGGACCGGCGCGGCGGCAGGTCCGTCCCGGGCGGGCTCCGCGGCAGGACGGTGGTCGCACTCGCGACGTCCGCGCTCCTCGCGGCGGTGCTGCCCGCGTCGAGCGCGGCGGCCGCGGACCCGGTGCCGCGGATCGACCTGAAGGTCCTCGTCGTCGACGACGGCGGAGCATCGGTGGCGGCGGTGACGTCGGAGCTGCGCAGCACCGGAGTGCCGTACAGCGTCGTCGACCTCGACGACCCGGGCCGTCCGCGGATCAGCGCGGCGTTCCTGAGCGACACGGTGGGCGGCCGGCCACGCGCCAAGTACCAGGGCGTGGTCCTGCCCAACGAGGCCCCGTTCGGCACGGACGCCACAGGCAGCGCCGAGCAGGGCGCGCTCGTCGCGTACGAGAAGGCCTTCGGTGTCCGCCAGGTCGACGCGTACACCTGGGCACATCCGGGCGTCGGGCTCGACTACACCAGCGAGGGCGGCTGGTCCGGCACTCTCGACGGCGCCCCGGCCGCCGTCACCGCCGCGGGCCGCTCGGGCCCCTTCGGCTATCTCGACGGGCCGCTGGCCTTCGAGGACAACGCGCCGGACGTCGGCGAGAGCTACGGCTACCTCGCCCGCCCCCGCGAGGGCTTCACCAGCTATGTCGACGCGCCCGTGCCCGGTGGCGAGGGCCGCGCCAGCCTGCTCGGCGAGTACGCGCACGACGGCCGCCGCGAACTCGTCGTGACCTTCGCGTACAACCAGCACCAGCGGCAGTTCCGACTGCTCGCACGGGGCATCGTCGAATGGCTCACCCAGGGCGTCCACCTCGGCCAGAGCCGCAACTACTTCTCGGTCCACGTCGACGACGTCTTCGCGCCCGACGCCCGCTGGGACACCGAGCGCAACTGCACTCCGGGCGACATCGACTGCGCCGGCCCCGGCGGCGAGGAGACCCCCGACATCCGGATGACCGCCGCCGACGCGCAGTACGCCGCCCAGTGGCAGCAGGCCGGCGGCTTCACCCTGGACATGGTCTACAACGCGGGCGCGGGCGAGGAGTGGAAGGCCGAGCACGGCGGCACGGACGCGCTCACCGCGCGGCTGCTGGCCGACCGGGCCAAGTACCGCTGGATCAACCACACTTACACGCACCCCTTCCTCGGCTGCGTCCAGGACGTCTCCGTCGTCCCCTGGCAGTGCGCCAAGGACACCGAGGGCAACACGCAGTGGATGAGCCGGGCCGGGATCTCCGCGCAGATCCGCGACAACCACAACTGGGCCGTGAACAAGGGCATCTCCGTCGACCGCACCGAACTGGTCACCGGCGAGCACTCGGGTCTCAGGACGCTCCCGCAGCAGCCCGTGGACAACCCCAATCTGGCCCCCGCGCTCGCCGACAACGGCGTCAAGTGGGTCGCCAGCGACAACTCCCGCGAACCGCAGCAGCGCGCAGTGGGCAGCGCCCTCACCGTTCCCCGCCACCCGATGAACGTGTACTACAACGTGGGCACGGCGGCCGAGATGGCCGACGAGTACAACTGGATCTACACGTCGCAGGCCGACGGCGGCAGCGGCATCTGCGAGATCAACCCCGCCTCCACCTGCCTGGACGAGCCGCTGGACACCGCCACCGGCTACGCGGACCACATCGTCCCGCAGGAGGCCAGGATCGCCCTGGGCCATGTGATCGCGAACGACCCGCGCCCGCATTACGTCCACCAGTCCAACCTGGCCGAGGACCGCATCCTCTACCCCGTGCTGGACCGGATCCTCGGCGACTACCGGTCGCTGTTCGCGGACAGCGCGCCGCTCGTCAACCCGCGCCAGCGCGACGTCGGTACGGAACTGAGCCGACGCGCCGCCTGGCAGAAGGCCCTCGACGCGGGCAGGGTCACGGCCTACCGCATCGGCACCACCGTCACCGTGCAGGCCCCGTCCGGGGTCGTCGTTCCCGTCACCGCACCCGAGGGCACCCGCAAGCAACTCCTGCTCGGCACGGCCGTCTTCGGCACTCCGTACGCGGGGCAGCGATCGGCCTGGACCGGTCCCGAGGTGCTCCAGTCCGCCGTCACGCTGCGGCTGCCCGCCTGACCCGCGGGCTCTCGGACGCACTCTCATGCACCCCCGGCCAAGGGGTGCATGAGAGTGCGCGGCGCACAGGCACGAACCAGCACACGCATGACGCAGTCACGCACGACGCAGCACACGACCGCACCACGCACACCGCATGTCCAGGGGGGACCCAGCACGATGAGCCAGGGGCGTCACGTCACCATGCTCACCGAAGGCACCTATCCGCACGCCCACGGGGGCGTCAGCACCTGGTGCGACCAACTCGTCCGCGGAATGCCCGAGTTCGACTTCACCATCACCGCCCTCACCGGCAGCGGCCGCGAGCCCGTCACCTGGGTCCTGCCGCCCAACGTCCGCAGACACACCGTCGTACCCCTGTGGGGGCCGCGCCCCGGCCGTACCCGCGCACTCCTCGGCAGGACCGCGCGCCGGCGCTTCCTCGACACGTACGAGCGGTTCCTGCTGGCCCTGCTCGACCCGGACTCGCAGTGCGACTTCGGTGCCGAGCTCGACGCGCTCGCCGTGGAGGCCCGAGCCGGCCGGCTTTCGGCCGCCCTGCGCACCGAGGCCGCCGTCCGCACCCTGATGTGGATATGGACCATGCCGCATCTGCCGACCGCCACGGCCCGCCCCACGGTCCACGACGCCCTGACCGCCACCGATCTGCTCGAGCACGCGCTGCGCCCGCTCGCGACCCGCATACCCGAGGACAGCGTCGCCCACGCCGTCAGCAGCGGACTCGCCACGCTTCCCGCGCTCGCCGCGAAACGCCTGGACGGTGTGCCCTTCCTCCTCACCGAGCACGGCATCTATCTGCGCGAGCGCTATCTCGGCTACCGCAGCGAGGCCCAGCGCTGGCCGGTCAAGGCGCTCATGCTCGGCTTCTACCGGGCGCTCAACTCGCTGGGGTACCGGCGGGCCGATCTGATCACCCCGTGCAACCAGTACAACCGCCGCTGGGAGGAGCGCGGAGGCGCCGAGTCCGACCGTATCCGCACCGTCTACAACGGCGTCGACCCGCACGCCTTCCCGCACGCCGGAGCCGAGCCGTCCGTGCCCACGCTCAGCTGGGCGGGCCGGATCGACCCGATCAAGGACTTGGAGACGCTGATCCGGGCCTACGCCTCGGCCAGGGCCGAACTGCCGGAGCTGCGGGTGCGGTTGTTCGGCGCGCCCCCCGAGGGAGGGGAGTGGTACCAGACCCGGCTGGAGAAGCTGGCCGCCGAACTCGGCGTCACGGACGGCATCAGCTGGGAGGGGCGTGTCAGCGATGTCGCACGCGCGTACGCCGCCGGGCACGTGGTGATGCTCTCCAGCATCAGCGAGGGCTTCCCCTTCTCGATCATCGAGGCCATGTCCTGCGGCCGGACGACCGTGTCCACCGATGTCGGGGGCGTGCGCGAGGCCGTCGGCGACACGGGCCTCGTGGTCCCGCCGCGCGAACCCGATGCGCTCGCGGCGGCGGCCGTGGAACTCCTGAGGGACGCGGAGCGCCGCGCCGAGCTGGGCCGGCGCGCCCGGCAGCGGGTCATCGACCGCTTCACGCTCCGGCGTTCGGTCGACGCCTTCCGCCAGATCTATCTGGAGCTGGCGGGGGCGCCGGGCGTCGTGTACGAGCCGCCGCGCGTCGAGACCGTCGACGACTGGAGGGTGGAGCTGAAGGACCCCTGGTACCGCGAGCTCGCGGCGGACGGGAGCGTCTGGTGAGCGGCTCGCTGTGGCTGAAGGAGCCGGGGACGGCCGCTCAGGACACGCTGCCGTACGTGCCGCGGCCGCGCCGGACCGACCGGGCCGCGGCCGATCCGCTCGACGAACTCGCCGAGCGGCTGGAGGACTTCGTCGCGGCGGCCGTCCACCCGGACGAGATTGCCGCGCTGCTGGAGTCCGACGGGCTGACGGACGAGCAGATACGTCTCCGCTACGGCCGCGAGGACTCCTTCGCGCTCGCCGAGGAGCTCTACGCGCGCGTCGGGCGCCGCTTCCCGGAGCCGGCCGCCCCGCCCGACGACCCGGCGGCCGGGACACTCCTCGCCTGCCTCCTGCGCGGCGTGATCTTCGCGCTGCCGGGACTGGGCTACGTCCTGGCAGCGCCGCTCCTCGCGGGCGGCCGGATCGCGTACGAACCGCTGCTCGCCGCCGCGCTCGCCGGCTGGACCTGGAACCAGGCCCTCGCCCACCGCGCGTATTCCTGGCTCGGCCTCGGCGACCGCGCGGCGGCCGCGCGTTCCCTGCGGCAGGGCGCACCCGCGGGTGCGCTGCTCGGCACGGCCGCCGCGCTCGCCTCCGCCGGCCCCGCCGACGGCCCGGTCCTGCTCTTCACGGCGGGCCAGTCCCTCTACCTCGCGGCGGCGACCGTTCTCCTGGTCCTGGCCCACGACCGCGCGCTGCTGCTCGCCCTGCTGCCCCTGGCGGCGGGGGCTTCGTACGCGGCGCTGCAGCCCCTGCCGTCCTGGGTGCGGGTCGCCCTGCTGGTGGCCTCCGCGACGGCGGCGGTGTGCCTGGCGGCGTGGGCGCTCGCACCCGCGGGCGGTTGGCGGACCCGGTCCGCGGAGCCGGCCTCGGCCCGTGGAGCCGGCCCGGCCGCCCACCGTGCTCCCTGGCTCGGCGGGACGCTGCCGTACGGACTCTTCGGGCTCGGGACCGGCGCGCTGGTGCTCCGTGTCGCCCTGGACACCCCGCCGTTCGCCGTGGCGCTGACGCTCAGCATGGGGCCCGCCGAATGGCTGCTGCACCGCTTCAGGGCCGACAGCCTCGCCGGGCTGCGCGGCAGCACCACACCGCGCGGCTTCCGGGTGTCCGTCGCGGCGACGCTGGCGCGGTGCCTCGCGGGCTATCTGGGCACCCTGCTGACGTTCGCCGCGGTGGCGATGCTGCTCTGGCCGGGCGGCGGCCGCGGGCCCGGCGGAGCCGCGTTCGCGGGGGTGCTGCTGCTCGGGGTCGTGCTGTGGACCGGGCTGCTGCTCCAGGCGTTCGGCGCGGTGCTGAGTGCGGCCGGCGTGTGCTGCGCGGCAGCCCTCGTCGCCGTCCTCGTTCCGGCAGCGGCCCTGCTCGTCGTGCCCGGGACGGCGGCCGCCGTGCTCGCCGGGCTGGTCTGTGTGCTGCTGGGCCGTGTCACCGCCCACCGCTGAGGAGCCCTTCCATGAGCCTGCTGGTACCGCTGTACGAGCATCCCGCCGACCGCCCCGACGCCTGGCGGGCCGTCATCGCCGCCGCGCCCCGTCTCTACGGGGTCGTGCTCAACCCGGCCAGCGGCCCGGGTGACTCCGCCGACCCGGCCTTCGCTGCGGTGGCGGCCGAGCTGCGGGCCGCCGGTGTGCGGGTACTCGGCTACACCGACACCGCGTACGGCCGCCGCCCGCACGCCGACGTCGTCCGCGATCTGCTGCGCCACCGCGACTGGTACGGCGCCGACGGGGCGTTCCTGGACCAGGCGGCCTCCGGTCCCGAAGGGCTCGCCCACTACCGGCGCCTCGCGGTGGCCGCCCGGGCGGCAGGCGCGCGGACGCTGGTCCTCAACCCGGGAGTTCACCCGGACGCGGCATACGGGGAACTCGCCGATCTCCTGGTCACGTTCGAGGGCACGTGGCACACCTACCGCACCCTCGACCTCCCGCTCTCCCCGCACCACTGCCATCTGATCCACTCGGCCCCGGCCCACGCCACCTCCGCGGCCCCGGTCCACTGCATCGTTCCGGGCACGGGCGCACACCCGTGGGGCACGCTGCCGTACGCCCTGGACCCGGGCGCGTGAGGCGACTCCTGCCGCTGGTGACGATGCTGGCGCTGCTCGCCGGCTGCACGGCCGCCCCGGACGGGACGGACGACGCGGACGATCCGGCTCCGTCGGCTCCCCGCTGGCAGCCGAAGCCGGGCGTGGACTGGCAGTGGCAGCTCAGTGGCCGGCTGGACCCGACGGTCGACGTACCCGTGTACGACATCGACGGCTTCGACCACCCGGAGTCCGCGGTCACGGACCTCCACCGGCGCGGCCGCAAGGTCATCTGCTACCTCTCGACCGGCGCCTGGGAGGACTTCCGCCCCGACGCGGACGACTTCCCCGAGGCCCTGCTCGGCAAGGGCAACGGCTGGAAGGGCGAACGCTGGCTCGACATCCGACGCACGGACGTCCTGGAGCCGCTGATGGCCGAGCGCCTCGACATGTGCAGGGAGAAGGGCTTCGACGCGGTCGAGCCGGACAACATGGACGGCTACCTCAACGACACCGGCTTCCCCCTCACCGCCGGCCACCAGCTCCGCTACAACCGCCTGATCGCCCGGCTGGCCCATGACCGGGGCATGGCCGTCGGGCTGAAGAACGACCTCCCCCAGATTCCGCAGCTGGTCGGGGACTTCGACTTCGCGGTCAACGAGCAGTGCGCCCAGTACGGCGAGTGCGACGCGCTGACGCCGTTCATCGAGGCGGGCAAGGCCGTGTTCCACGCCGAGTACGCGCTGCCGGTGGACCGGTTCTGCCCGGAGTCCCGGCGGTTGCGGCTCAGCTCGATCCTGAAGAAGTACGAGCTCGGGGTCTGGCGCCAGGCCTGCTAGACGAGCCATTCCGAATGCTGACGGTGTGTCCGGGAACGCAGACAGGGCGTCCAAGATCGTTGTGTGACGAACAACCTAGACGCCCTGCTGA